>NZ_FWXT01000001.1:3000000-3300000 GCF_900176535.1 Pedobacter africanus
AGATGTAATTGCTGCCGCGGGCACCAAATGGAATTTTTTAAAATACAAACCAGGCCTGGTTGGCGGGCATTGCATCGGTGTAGATCCTTATTACCTTGCCCATAAATCCAATGCCCTGGGCTATACACCGCAGGTCATCCTTTCGGGCCGTAGGGTAAACGAGAACATGGGCGTTTTTGTGGCCAGCAAAGTGGTTAAAATGATGATCGCCAGCGGTTCGCCGGTAAAAGGCGAGCAGGCGCTAATCCTGGGCTTCGCTTTCAAAGAAAACTGCCCAGACATCAGAAATACGAGGGTAATAGACATTTATACCGAGCTGCAGCAGTTTGGCATGCAGGTAGATGTGTATGACCCATGGGCAAATGCAGATGAAGTTGCGCTGGAATATGGCATTACCCTTAAACCGGCCTTAACAGGCTTTAACTATAAGGCTATTGTAATTGCGGTAGCTCACAATGAGTTCCTGGAACTCGATTATGCAAAGTATAAAGCAAACGGTGCCATTATTTTTGACACCAAATCTTTTATAGACCGTAGGTTTGCGGATGCCAGGCTGTAAGAAAAATTAAAAATTCCGTATGTTTACGGCTTAATTAAGAATTTAAAATTGATGAAAGTTGCGTTAATAACCGGTGTTACAGGACAGGATGGAGCATATTTAGCTGAGTTTCTACTCAAAAAAGGATATTTTGTACATGGTTTAAAAAGACGGGCCTCATCATTCAATACCGATCGTATAGATCACCTGTATCACGACCAGCATGAGCAGGGCGTTAAGTTTAAGCTGCATTACGGCGATCTTACCGATTCTACCAACCTGATCCGTATTATCCAGGAAATACAGCCAGACGAAATTTATAACCTTGCGGCCATGAGCCACGTGCATGTCAGTTTTGAAATGCCCGAATATACGGCCAATGCCGATGGCATAGGTACATTAAGGCTGCTGGAAGCCATCAGGATTTTAGGATTGGAAGCTAAAACTAAAGTTTACCAGGCTTCCACATCCGAGCTGTACGGGCTGGTACAGGCTGTTCCGCAAAGCGAAACCACACCTTTTTACCCTCGTTCGCCTTATGCTGCGGCCAAGCTGTATGCTTACTGGATCACCGTAAACTACCGCGAGGCTTACAACATGTACGCCTGCAATGGCATTTTGTTTAACCATGAAAGCCCGCTAAGGGGAGAAACCTTTGTTACCCGTAAAATTACACGTGCTGCGGCTAAAATTGCCCTGGGCCTGCAAAACTGCCTGTACCTGGGCAACCTGTCGGCACAGCGAGACTGGGGCCATGCCAAAGATTACATCGAGGCCATGTGGCTCATCCTACAGCAGGAAAAGGCCGAAGATTTTGTAATTGCTACAGGCATAACCACTACCGTAAGGGATTTTGTGAAGATGAGCTTTGCAGAACTGGGGATAGAGGTAGAATTTAGCGGTAAAGACCAGTACGAGCGTGGTGTGATCATCGATGTAGACCAGGAAACTGTGGCCAGACTGGGCTTAAACGATACCAATCTTAAGCCTGGCACTGTTGTAGTACAGGTAGACGAGAAATACTATCGCCCTACAGAAGTAGACCTGTTACTGGGCGACCCAACCAAGGCCAATACCAAGCTGGGCTGGAAACCAAAGTACGACTTACCTGCACTGGTAAAAGACATGGTACAGTCAGACCTGCACCTCATGAAAAAAGACGAGTACCTGAAACAGGGCGGTTATAAAACCCTTAATTATTTCGAATAAGCTGCCACCTCTTTATCCTTTTTCTCTTTCCTGTATTTGGCCAGGTTAATGAGCAATACACTGGCCAGGATAACCACCAGGCCTATAATCTGTATAAAGGTTACCCTTTCGCTGGTAAACAACACACTCAGTAATACGGCAACCACCGGGTTAACGTAGGCATAAGTGCTTACCTGTGTTGCCGGGCGTACGCTCAACAACCATACATAAGCACTAAATGCGGCTATAGAGCCAAAAATCACCAGGTAGCCTACCGATAGCCAGGCATCGGCCGATACATTTTGCCAGTTAAAAGTTTCAGCTTCTGAGTTCAGGAATATGCCCGGTATAAAGGCCAGGCCTGCAGCCAGCATCTGCCAGGAAGTCGTTACCGACACGGAAACGGTATCTGTTGAATTGTATTTTGAATATAAAGAACCTGCTGCCCAGCCAATAGGGGCAAGCAACAGCAACACAATACCTATAATCTGCGTGCTGCCCTGATTGCTGCTGAGCGTATGCGACAGCTGCTCGGCAAACAACAGGATTACACCTATAAACCCTACAATAAGCCCCATAATGGTAGATTTGCTGCGCAGGTTTTCGCCCCATTTGGGTTTATCCAGCACCACAAACCACATCGCTGCAGATGATACCAGGATGGCCACCAGGCCGCTGGGGATAGACTGCTCTACCCATATCACCAGGCCATTACCTACCCCCAGCATCAGTATACCGGCAATAACGGCATGCTTAATGCTTTTCTTGTCAATGATCTTTTCACCTTTCAGGGTACACCAGCCCAGCAGCAATATACCGGCTGCCAAAAAGCGGAAGGCACCCAATATAAAGGGAGGAAAACCCGCCAGGGCTTTCTGGATAAAGAAATAGGTAGAACCCCATACGATATAGACTACGGCGAAGGCAATAATCACCATCAAAGGGGAGGCTTTTTTGTTCAATTGTGAGGGCATGACTTATGTTTTTGGATGAAGTATAATCAGGAATACAAAAGTATGTAAAATCTTAATCCTCAGCAGCCCGAATATTGCTATCTTGCTGCTTAATTTAAAATAATACGCTCATATGATTATTATTATACAATGCAAAGACCAGGTAGGCCTGGTAGCCGATATTTCCAGGATTTTGTCAGAGGCCCGGCTCAATATCATCTCCATGCGCGAGCATGTAGATAAAGCGGAAAACCGTTTTTTCATGCGTTTAGAGGTCGATGGCCTTGCCGATGAGGTGCTTTTGGAGGCAGAAATGAAAGCCGTATTGCCCGATGGGGCCATTATCCAGGTAAACCCGGTTCCGGATAAAAGGATTGTGGTCATGGTAACCAAAGAATACCATTGCCTGGCCGATATCCTGATCAGGAACAGCTTTGGTACCTTAGGGGCCAGTGTGCTGTGTGTAATCGGGAACCACGATGTACTCAAGAAGATCTGCGACCGCTTTGACATCCCATTTTTCCTGATCCCCTATCACGAAGACAAGGCAGTGTCTGAACAGGAGATCATAGCCAAAATCCAGGCCTATAATCCTGATTACATTGTGCTGGCTAAGTTTATGCGTATCCTGTCACCGGCTTTTGTGGCCAATTTCCCCAACAGGGTCATCAATATACACCACTCCTTTTTACCTGCCTTTGCCGGGGCCAACCCTTACAAGCAGGCTTTTGAAAGGGGCGTAAAGCTAATTGGTGCTACAGCCCATTTTGTAACCGACGATCTGGATGAAGGGCCAATCATTGCCCAGCAAATCATCCCGGTAAACCATTCCTATACTGCTGCCGATATGGTAAAATCGGGCAAGGAGATTGAAACTGCTGTGCTGGCCAAAGCCTTAAGACTGGTGCTGAACGACAGGGTATTTGTATACCGGAACAAAACAGTAGTATTTGAGTAGGTTCAATTTTCAGTGATTTGGCGATCATGATCACCAAAAAAGTATTAATTTGGTGATTACGATCACTAAAAAAGGTTATATTTGGTGATTAGCATTTTCGATTATGATTGAAAGAACACTACAGGCTACCTTGAAGAAAAGGGTTGATTATAAGAAAGCGATAATTTTATTAGGGCCCCGCCAGGTTGGAAAAACTACACTGATCTCAGAAATAGCGGCAGATTTGAATCCTGATTATATTTATATAAATGGAGATGATCCTGCTACTCGTTTGTCCTGGGCTAATCCGAGTCAGGCTTTCATTAACAACTATATTGGCAATGCCAAAGTTGTGGTGATTGATGAGGCGCAAAGACTTGAAAATATAGGCTTAAGCGCCAAGATGATTATTGACGCCAAGAAGGATATTCAGCTTTTTATATCGGGATCATCAGCATTGGAAATAGCAAATAATATAAACGAACCTTTGACAGGACGTAAATGGGAGTATCGGCTATATCCCTTTTCCTGGAAAGAGTTAAAAGAATCTTTTTCTTTCCCCCAGGTTGAATCGAGACTAGAAAATTTTTTGATCACTGGGATGTATCCTGACGTAATAACGAATCCTGGGGATGCAGTTGAAATTCTTAACAACCTGGCCGGTAGTTATCTGTATAAAGATATTTTGGAATCTGGGGGTGTACGCAGACCTGATGTATTATTAAAACTCCTGCAAGCTTTGGCCTGGCAGGTGGGTAATGAAGTTTCTTATAATGAACTAGCCCAAACAGTAGGTGCAGATAAGGTGACAATAAGCAGTTACATTGATCTGTTGGAAAAGTCCTTCGTGGTTTTCAGGCTTAATCCTTTTTCCAGAAATCTTCGTAACGAAATCAGCAGCACAAGAAAGATCTATTTTTACGATAATGGGGTTCGCAATACCATTATCAATAATTTCGCCCCAATATCAGAACGAAATGATGTAGGGGCTCTTTGGGAGAATTTTATCATTAGCGAGAGAAAGAAACAGCTTTCTTACAACGGTTTTTATGGTAATACTTTTTTTTGGCGTAACACCGCACAAGCTGAAATAGATTATATGGAGGAGCAGGATGGTAAAATATCTGTTTACGAAATCAAATGGAATCCAAAGGTTAAGGTAAAGTTTCCCAAAGCATACCTGGAAACTTATCAACCAAATCTCATAAGTGTTATCAACAGAAACAATTACTGGGAATTTTTGGGCTAATTATGAACCAGCTGGTAAACTTGCTGCATAAACTGCGCTTCATATAGCGCCTGGAAAAACTCATACCATTCGGCGCGGGTAAATACCATGCTGATGTCTGGGTAGGGGGTGGCCAGTATCACCACTTCAGTCCCATCAGGTGCATGTTCCAGGTAATCGTCAAATTTCAGGTTTTCTGTTGCCCGTATAAAGGCGTGGAACTGCTCAAACGAAAAGCTAATGAGGGTACTTTTGTTCCAGATGTTGATCATTTTGCAATTCAGGCATTGCGTTACCGATACATCTCCTTTTTTACTGATTACTGTTGGCTTGCACATAGATAAAGATTTGACTCAATTTAGAATTGTTCTAAACTGAGTCAAATCTAATCAAACTGCTTCAACTTACAAATTATTTTGAATAATTCTAAATAACAGCATTGTTATTTTATCATTGCCGCATATTTCTCGCGGTTTTCTACAATTACCCATAGGTGTACGGCCAGCAGCGGCGCTACAATGGCAAAGCCCGATGGTGCATACATGGCATTGGTTAATACAATCCCTACCATTACCGGGAAAAGGATAATGGCGCCCAGGGCCCTGGTTTTGCTAGGAATAAAAAGCAGACCGCCAAGAACTTCGGCCAGCCCTACCAGGGGCATCAGCCATTCTATCTGCATGGCCGCCCCCATTACTTTCATCAGGTCTGCCGGCATGTCTTTAGGGGCTGGCATGTAGTTAAAAAATTTGTTTAATCCGGCGTTAATAAACATCAGCCCAAAAAGCAGGCTCAGTACAAAGAGGATTTTCTGTTTCATTTATTTAGTTTTAAGGGTTTATTGCTTGCACTAGTGTACTATTAAAGTTAATTAACTTTTCCTAAATACATGCTGTCGCTAATTTTTTTCCTGTCGGCCGCAATAAAGGCAATGTATACCTCCATATGGGCTGTTAACAGCGCTGGCTGTAAGGGCAATACATCAGCACCTTTTATCCTGCTGGCACCAGCCAGCACATATACCGCCTTTTGCAGTTCCGGAAAATAGGCAAGCAGCATCACCTGGTCTGTTGTTTCGGGCCATTCTGTACCTTGCTGTACTTCCCAGGTAAAATTAAGTCCCTGTGGGCCGGGGCTTACAGCTGCATTAAGCGGCGGGCATAAGCTCCCTTGCGTAAGCAGCACCTTTTCATAATCAATGCTAATGCCATCAGCGCAGTTGCCTTGCAAGGCATATTTTTTGTTGTAGCCCAGGGCCAGGTTAAAGGCGTTTTTGCCGGTGTTAATGGCTTTTAAAGCAAAACCCAGGCTTATAAATTCAAGAACCGGCTTTAAAAACTTATTGATGGCCGCCATCTCTGCATGGGTCTGTTTTTGTTTTTCTGTTGGAGGTTTGGTTGTTTTACCTATGGTACGTGTTACCTGTTTGCCATTTATGGTATAAAATACCAGGTTGCCCACTTTACCTTTTATATGGCCTGTCAGGCCGTTTTTCATGATTCTTCATTATTAATATTAGTTTAGGCGGTATACGCAATAACGGTATACCTGGGTTATAAGCAAATAATTGCATAACTTTGGTTTGGTTGAGTTGATAAATTGTTGTTGACTAATAACTTTTTTATGCCGGTCTTGTACCGGCAAAGGTTGGCTCAATCATCTGCCGGATCGTGCTTGAGACCACTTTCCGGCTTATTATTTTGCCCCTATATTTTTCCTCTTCTTTCTTGTTCCTTTAGCGCGTTTGGTTTTGTTCCTCCTATTGTTTAATTACTTAATCTTATTATCTGGTAAGAGTTGGTTAGGCTCTTTGATGATTCATATTGGTTATTTTGATACGATGATCTGTTTTCCTTCTATTTTGAATTTCACCTTCATAATCTGCAGTATCCGTAAGGCTTCTGATGCTTTGCTGTTTCGGTTTATGCCTCCTGTAAACCTTTCATCTGGTATCCCGTTAGGGTATATTACCTCAACATCATACCATCTGGCCAGTTGTTTCATTACCTCTTCCAGGCTGGTATTGTTAAACCGGAATTTTCCGCTTTTCCAGGCGGTGGCATTAGGGTCGGCTTCGCCGACGGTTATTTTTTCATTCCCTGTTACAACAGCCTGTTGGTTAGGTTTAAGAACAGTACCTGAATAAGTTATTGCTCGTGTGTCAGATGTTTTAGGTAGGGGGGTAGTAGAAGTTACCGCTACAGAGCCTTCTAGCAAAGTAGTCCTGATCGGTTCGCCTTTATACGCACTAATGTTAAAGTGTGTACCCAATACCTCTACAACCTGCCCATTGCTTTCTACAATAAAAGGGAGCCGTTGGGGGCCTTTTCCATTCCTGGCCGGAGAGAATACCCTGGCTACTTCAAAATATCCTTCACCGGTTAACTTTACAATTCTTTGGAGTTTATTCCTATAATTTGAGAAAAACTCCAATTTACTATCAGCGTTTAACCAAACTTTTGTACCATCTTGCAAAATTATGGAGTAAGTTCCACCTTTTGGGGTGGCAAGCGTTAACACGCTTGCGTCATCTCGACCTCGCGCGTCATCTCGACTGTTAGGGAGAGATCTCTTGTCTGTGCTATTCAAGAGATCTCTCGCTGCGCTCGAGATGACGGTACCATCGTTATAGGATAGCGTAGAAGCTTTAACATCTATTCCGGTTTTAGCTTCGCTTAAGTTTATGGTGTTACCATTGCTGGTTAAGGTAGCGTGGTTGCCGCCGGGGGCAATGTCGTTTTTAACCCACTGGTCATTGCCAGGAGCTTTTCGCAACCAGGCAAGCTCATTGGTATAAAACCAGGTGCCCATGGCTATGCCTGCAACCGCCGCAGCTATGCCAATGCGTGGCCATAATTTGCTACGTTTGCTAACCGGCTTAGGCTGGTTAATATAATTTGCCAGCCAGGTCTCCATTTCCTGCTGCATACTTTCCTGCGTTGCAGGGTCTAATGGCAGGTCTTGTTTATGGTGCTGGTCAAAAAAAGCATAATACCTGTCAATAAAGGCTGTTTCAGCTGCGGTAGCAGTACCTTCCTCATACTTCTGCATCATTTTTAACAAGTCTGGCCGTGTGGTATATCTGTTCATGCTGTATGCTTAATAAAGCCCCTTTGTATGTATGTACCATAAGGCACAAAAACTCCCAAAAAAAAATTGAAATAATTTAATTTATAAACCCCGCTACAATTACAACTGTAAGCAAATGTGCCATTCTGGCCCTTAAAGCTGTATTAACGGTATTGATCTGGTTTTGTACTGTTTTTTGCGAAATGCCCAGCCGCTCGGCTATTTCACTGGTAGAAATCCCCTCGGTATAATACAGCACAAAAATCTCTTTCCTTTTACGGGGCAGGGTATCAATATACAACTGCAGCAGCTTAACAATTTCTTTTTCCAGTAAAGGGTCATCTACCTGTATGGGCGAACTGATCAGTTCATCAAAGCTTTCCAGCAGCTCACATTGCCTGGGCCTGCGGCTTACATATTTTATAACCTGGAACTTTACTGCCGTATGCAGGTAAGCAGCAATGTTGTTCACCTGGTTTTGCAGCCTGTGGTCCCAAAGCATTGCAAATACATTCTGCACAATGTCCTGGCACTGCTCTTTGTCGCGTAGCCTCCGGTATGCACCCTGGTAAACCTCGGGCCAGTACTTGCGGTAAATTTCGGTAAACGCAGTTTGGTCACCCTGCTGTAGCAAGCTGGTCAGTTCCTGGTCGGTAAATGAACTATAAGCAGTCATAGTATGGTACCCCGTTATATAAAGATACTAAAAAAATTATCGCAATGGTATAAAGAAAAATATATTCGCTGGTAAAAAACTTTTAAAAATATGCCGATAGTGTAAGGTTAACACTCAGAATTTGAGCTGTCAAATGTATTTTTGAGTAGGTTTGGGGCTGTTTTCGAGTCTGATCGTTTAGACTAAAAAATAAATATCTCATTTTCTGTGGTTGCTCAGGTGTTAAGCCCATAAATTTACCATGCTTACTAATTGAAACAGGAATAAAATAAATCATGTTTCACTTTAGTGAAACTTTAACCATATTTGTATGGTTAATAAAAAGAAAACAATAGTATTCTACAAAGATCATTTTGAGCAGTTCTTTATAAAGCAACGGGATAAAGTAAAGGACAAGATTATTTGGACTATCCAACTCATTGAGGAACTGGATAGGGTTCCTGAAAATTACTTAAAGCATTTGGAGAATACTGATGGGCTATTTGAAATACGTGTTCAGCAGGGGAGTGATATTTTTAGAATATTTTGCTTCTTTGACCAGGGTAGCCTGGTTGTGCTCATGAATGGTTTTCAGAAAAAGACCCAGAAAGCACCCAAACAAGAAATAGAAAAGGCAATTCAGATAAAAAAAGAGTATGAAAACAGGTAAACCAGATACAATAAGCTTGGAGCAGTTTAAAGATAAACATTACGGCAAAGCAGGCACTGAAAAACGAATGGTACTTGAAGCTGGTTATGAAAATTTCAAGATCGGGGCACTCATACATGAAGCCCGGTTAGAAAAGGGTTTAACACAGCAGCAATTGGCAGACAAAACAGGTACAACCAAATCTTATATTTCCAAAATTGAGAACAACATAAAAGAAGTCCGGTTTTCAACGCTGCAGAAAATTGTAGAAATTGGATTGGGAGGCCATTTGGAACTTTCAATCAAGCTCTGATATAAAATCCTTGGTGATTTGTCAGATCATTTACCTGAAAATTTACCACCTATGGCCGTAAGGGCTGAAAAAGCCCATACAGCAACAGGTGGTTCTTGCAGCGAGTGTGCCAAAACATAATTATTAAAGAAGTTGAATTACTACTGGGAAGGACTACTCCTATGGGAACAGAAGAATATTTATTAGACAAATTCAAGAAAGAGGGCAGAGAAGAAGGACGCCATGCCGAGGCTCTGGAAATTGCAGCTGAAATGAAAAAAGATAAGTTCTTGATCGAAACAATTTCGAAACTTACCAAACTTTCAATAGAAGAGATCAAGGCGCTATAGTGCAACATGCAGCGGGTACATCACAGCCCGCGCGACTTTCCTACACCAGCATTTTGAATTCATACATCTTAAAAAAACGACGTGCCGGGGCAATTTTTTAGCCCCGACTTTTTTTATGTATTCAGGTTTTTTTGGTTCGGTCGGTTCTTTTTTATGCCTTAAAAGTAGTTTAAAAGCGGTTTTATACTCTGAAAAAATTATTTTAAAATATTTTCAGAAAAATAACAAAGGGCAAACTGGTTGCCCTTACTATTCTTAGTATTGGAAGGTTGTTCAGGCAATAAATGAACAGCAGGTATTATGAGAATAGTTTTAACGCAGATCGAAACCACTTATGATTTGGAACTCCTGGAACAGCAGTTTTACACAGAACTGGGTATCGCTATCCGTAGCTACAGGAGGTCAAAGAATTTGTCGCAGGATTACATGGCCAAAAAGCTGAATATTTCGCAGACTGCCTATAGTAAAATGGAAGCCGGGAAGTCTGGTTTTTCTGCCTTCAGGCTAAGGCATATTTTTAAACTTTTAGGTATAGATCCGCGCATCATAATCGCACCCATTTTAGAGGGCTGAGCTGAATTGTCATGAAAATATTCCTCCTGGTTATATTTTATAACCTGGGGTTCTTCTTTAGTACTGGGGGTTATGCGAATGTTCTTTTTTGTTAAGAATGAGTGATTTAGCTTTAGCTGTCTAAGTATTTCACTCTTATCACAACAGGTTATGAAGAAAATTTACACCCTGATTCTGGCAGTTTCATCACTTGCCGCAACCGCTCAAACTACGAACACATTTCCGACAACAGGTAATGTTGGGATAGGGACGACAAGTCCTGCTGCGAAATTGAGTTTTAACGAAGTTAACGATGGAACAAATGGTCCGGATGGGATTACCTGGTATAATACTGCTCCTTTAAATTATGGTATATATAGAACCCCCGGACCATGGACAGCGCCAGCCTATCAACAATTAAGATTGCAGTGGGATACAGGGATTATTCTTTATCCGGGATATGGACATAGCAAGAGTTTTGTAGATGTGCAAGGGGATGGCTTAAGGGTAACTTCTGGAAATGTTGGAATAGGAACAGAAGCTCCTGCTGCAAAACTTGATGTTTTCGTTCCGGCATCAACCTTTACCAACAATATTAAATTTGGAGATGCTACCCCAGCTTATTTAGCCTCCGGAAATTCTGGCATCTATTTAAGCAATAATACCGGTAATCAATTATTTATGATCCAACATACGGGTAATGTAGGTATTGGCACCATGACGCCTAATTCCAAGCTTGCTGTTAATGGCAATATCCGTGCGCATGAAATCAAAGTAGAGACAGCGAACTGGCCGGACTATGTCTTTGCAAAAGACTACGAGCTTCCAACGCTTCAGGAAACAGAAAAACACATTAAAGACAAAGGGCATTTGCCGGGTATTCCTTCTGCTGCAGAAGTAAAAGCCAATGGGGTTGATTTGGGTGAAATGAATGCGAAGCTGCTGCAGAAAATAGAGGAGCTGACGCTGCATTTGATTGAGCAGAATAAAAAGTTTGAAGCTAAAATATCAGCCCAGCAGCAGGAAATAGACCTTCTAAAACGTAACCGCAAATAATCTTAAAAAACTGAACATGAGATGGACAGTCAAATCTAAAATAATGGCCATTGCTATTGTTTTAATGAACCAGCTATCGCTGAGCGCTCAGAACCTTTTGAATATGCAGGATTGGGTAGAGGGGCAGGGGAGCGCAGGCATATTTGGTGCAAATGGGTCTAGTGCAGAAAATGTGAGAGAGTGGGGAATTGGCCCTCATGGAAAGCGGGTGCTGCTATGGAAAGCAATCCCAGATGGAAATTCCAATGCAGATGGCGGATGGAATTCTTTGCCTTTTGCAATTAATCACAACAGCATGTACCGCTTTACGGTATGGATGAAAAAAACGAATTCCGTTTCTGGTGACTCGTATTTAGGTTGTGGTGAAGTACTGGGATTGGACGGTGTTGCTAATGGCAATCCGTATTTCTGGTATGGGGATTTGCCGGAGCTGAACAAATGGTACCTGATTGTGGGCTACGTTCACGGTAGTGGTGATCCTTCAACAACTAGTTATGGTGGAATTTATGACGGAGTAACCGGAGCTAAGGTTAATGAAATTATGGATTATAAATTCTCCACGTCATCAACCACCACTTACCATCGATCCTATTTATACTATGATCCGGATGTAAATGACCGGCAATACTTTTATGCGCCACGGGTAGATATGGTAAACGGAGACGAGCCTTCAATAGCTTCCTTGTTGGGAGTTCAGCCCTCTTCATCCGAACAATCTTATTTCTCTGGAAAAGTAGGAATCGGTACAACAGACACCAAAGGTTATAAACTGGCTGTTGCAGGCAATATGGTTACAGAATCGGTTAAGGTTAGCTTACAGGGAGCCTGGCCAGATTATGTTTTTACAAAAGAACATCAACTTCCAACCCTTCAGGAAACTGAAAAACACATTAAAGACAAAGGGCATTTGCCGGGTATTCCTTCTGCAGCGGAGGTGAAGGCTGGTGGGATTGATTTGGGAGAGATGAATGCGAAGCTGCTGCAGAAGATTGAGGAGCTGACCCTGCATTTGATTGAGATGGATAAACGGTTAATTGATGAACGTAAGGTTAACCAAAACCTGGAAGAAAGACTAAGGAAGACAGAAATCAAATGAGTAATCATTAAAACTTAAATACATGAAGAATATAAAGAAAAAATGGATTAAAATAATTGCTATTCTAGCCATTTTCCATTGTGCAACAATATTAACAGGCAATGCTCAGGAAACACGTGTTTCGATTCCAATTCCGCCTTCGCCCACTGCTGCTGGTCTCGGAGCATATGCGGAGACTCCTGTTTCTACCTATACAGGTGTGCCTTCGATCAACATTCCACTGTATGAAATAGATGCAAAGGGATTTAAATTGCCAATATCATTAGCCTATCAGGCAACTGGTGTAAGGGTTGAGGACGAAGCGTCATGGGTAGGTTTGGGCTGGAGTCTGTTTGCTGGAGGAGTAATTACCAGATCAGTCAAGGGATTAGATGATATCCCTGTTGAGAGTAGTAGTGGAACAGGTCATATCGGTTATCCTGATGTTAAACTGCCGAGCGTGGGGGAAGATAATGTTTATCCAGGAGGGAACAATACTCAGGACGAGGTGCTGGCAAATTCTATTCTTAGTAAGCAGTACGACCCAGAGCCTGACGTATTTTATTTTAATTTTTTAGGGAACTCCGGAAAGTTTATTTTCAAACCCAGGGAATCTGTTTCCCAACCCCTGGAGGTTCAGCTGATTTCGCAGCAGAAAATGCAGATTGATGTTTCCTTAAATATTCAAACCAATTCATATGAATGGGTAATTACAACTGTAGATGGAAATCGATTTTTCTTCAGTACTCCGGAAAAAACAAAAAGTTATACACAAACCTTGCCTGCTTTAGATTGGAATAGTGACCCGATGCAACAATACCCTCAATTGCATACCTCTGCATGGTATCTAAAACAGATTATTACAAATAAAGGCGAGATTATAGATTTTCAGTATACCGATCCCTCGCCTAATGGAAGTAGGAGAGCAATTTTGAAGAGTGAAATGTATGCTAAATATCTCTATACTGAGGACCTTTTTCCTGGGGTTCAATGTGAGAGTGATCCTGCTTGCAGCAGTAGTACTCATTTTTATACAAATAGTCTGATGATCAACTACGACGTATACTTAAAAGAAATTCGGTATAAGCATGTTTCTATTGAATTTTCGACAGCATCAAGGGAAGATATTGCACCTTATAATGACCTATATGTTACCAATACACAACCTCAAAAATTAACCCGAATGACCATTAACAGGGTTATCAATGGTCAAAAGGAATTATTCAAATTTTTTGATTTTCAAACTGATTATTTCGAAAGTGGGACTAATAGAGGGACGTTAAGTAAGCGATTAAGACTAAAATCTGTAACAGAAAAAACAGCATCTGAAAGTAAGCCTCCATATGTGTTTGATTATAATGAATTTAACAACTATAGTATTGCTGATAAAGATTCCAGGTCTAAAGATCATTGGGGTTTTTACAATGGTAAGGACAATACCAATATACTGACTATGGGAGTGGCCAAGCCCACCACTATTCCGCGTATCAGGGTTGTAAATCCCTTGTCCGGGGCGGTTGATTATGTAAATGGAGCAAATAGAGAATGTGATGCCAATTATTTAAAAATTGGTTCGTTGTCTAAAATCACTTTTCCCACCGGAGGTTCTGAAAATTTCGACTATGAACCTAATGACTACCTAGAGCCGGAACTTGCTAAAATTCCGCACGTTGTATCCTTTTTTAGGTATGGAGAACATGTTCCAAATCCTCCGGGACCAGAGATGCCTTCTTATACATTGAACCTATCTCAAACTACATTAATCGAATTTCTTGTAGCAGCTTCTGTTTCATCGCCCGCGTGTAATCTTGAAACCATGGATAGAACAGTTGCTTCAATTATCAATACCTCGACTAATGTGCCCATACACATAACGCTTAATTTCGGCTGTAATAAAAATGACAGAACCAATTACATTACAGAGTTACCGGCTGGAACCTACAATGTGGTAGTTTATGCTACTCCCTACTTTACTACGGAAGGTACTCTGAAATGGGAAGAAATTACAGGGAGTTACACGTTATCGAAAGTTGGAGGAGGGATGAGAATTAAACGCATCAGAAAACTGGATGGTATCACGCAAAAGGAGGCAATTACAAATTATAAGTATACAACTTCTGATGGTACTGCAAGTAGCGGTAAATTAATGAGTCCGCTTGTATATGATTATAATTGGTATAATGTTTTAAATGTTACTTGTCAGATTTTGGGGGGGAGCTATCGGGACGATCAAAAATGCTATTATAATTATAGTGAGTCAGCGCCGTATATTCCACTTTCGAATTCGGCTAACGGAAGTGCTGTTGGTTATAGTGAAGTATCTGTGGAACTTACAGACGGGATTTCTATGTCAGGAGGAAAGACCGTTTACCATTACCTGAATGAACCAGATGTTTTTTTCTCACGGTATCTTCCCACGCGGCCAGATTTGTCGAATGGCTTAATGAGCAGAAAAGAAGAGTTTCTTAAAAATAGTCAGGGAGCTTATGTAAAAATCCGGGAACTTGAAATTGGCTATCAACGAGAAGATTCATCTAGAGTGAGGTTAGTTGGAATGAAAGTACTCATGCCTCAAGGCTACCCTTGGTACTTGAATTATTCAGATACGTTCAAATTTTATTCAACTTATTCTGATTGGTGGCATAAGAAAACGGAAAAATTGACAAACCTTCCTTATGGAGAGGGAGCTGTTACGTCTGTCAATATCGAAAATACAGATTTTTTCTATGAGAACCCGGAGCATAAACTATTAACGAAAACTGTTTTGACGAATAGTGATGGAAGCAATACCATTACAAAATACCTCCGCCCTGCTGACTATTTAAATGCTAACAATGCAGTGTTGGACGAGATGAGGAGCTTTGCTCATATGCATGATAGGGTGATAGAGGAAATTGTTGAAATAGAAAAAGGAGGGCAACAAAAAACAAAAACTGCGGCATTTACAGAATATGATTATGGAGATTTATCCATGGTTCCCCGGTCTACACATGCGCTAAAAAATGCCGAATCTAAATCTGGCTTTGTGAACTCATTGTCCAATGGAATGCCGAATGATTCGGATTATAGCCTAACTGCTACTTATCGTTATGACCCATGGTCAGGAAACGTAACTGAAATAGAAGAAGAGGGCAATAGTTATACAACGATTTTATGGGGATATGGAAATCTCTATCCCATTGCCAAGATTGAAAATGCACGAAGGGTAGATGTTGAGGCCGTAATTAGTGGTATGGATTTGGGTGCTTTTGGTGAAGGTTATCATAGTGATTCAGAGGTAAACTCATTTTTAGCGCCCCTAAGGACCAGTGCGGCATTGAAACATGCATTTATTACAACCTATACCTATAAACCATTAGTAGGTATTACAAGTGCTATGGACACCAAAGGAATGAAAGTTTATTATGAGTATGACAGCTTTGGTAGGTTACGGTTCGAAAAAGACCAGAATGGGAATATCATTAAAAGTTACGATTATCATTATAAACTTTAACGCCTTATACCATGAAAAGATATCTGAATTTAAAGCCTGAAAAGGCATGGAAATATATCGCTGTTTGCTTGCTTGCAGGGTTTACAGGTGCAAAAGCGCAGCAACCAAACCCTATCTTAAATGTTTACAATAATGAAACCGAGATTAAAGGTGTACGGAGTGTAACCTTAAAGGATGGCTTTTATATACCTGCAGGAAAAACGGTAAGGATCTTTGCCCTGGCTAGTTTCAAGGAATGTGTACCCCTCCTGAGCAGCTTAAGTGATAATCAGAATTACGTGAGTACCAAAATATTCAAAGTACCGGGGGTATTGAACAGCACCCAGGTGAACCAAAGCGGTCGTAGCACCTGTGAGGTGAACCAAACGGTGCAGTATCTTGACGGTTTGGGCAGGCCTTTGCAAACGGTGACAGTACAGGGTAGTCCGACTTTCAGGGATGTAGTGCAGCCGGTGGCTTATGATGCTTTGGGTAGGGAGCAGAACAAATACCTGCTCTATACAGCAGGTATTTCTACAAGCAATGGTAGTTTCAAACCAGCCGCGTTGACAGAACAGCTTGCCTTTTACAACAATCCGATTGCCCAGGCTGCGGTTGGGGTAGCTGCTATATCAGGTGCTTTTTCGGAAACTCTCTTTGAAGCCTCACCCTTAAATCGTGTATTAGAACAAGGCTCTCCTGGAGCCAACTGGCAACTGAGCGCGGGTCATACCCAGAAAATAAAGTATAGCACTAATATATCCGACGAAGTAAAACTCTGGGTCGTGACAGCAACTGGAGCTAGTGGGGCAACAAGCTATGAAGAGGGAAAATTGTATAAAACAATTACTAAAGATGAAAACTGGACAAGTGGGGATGGGAAATCGGGTACGGTTGAGGAGTTTAAAGACCAGGAAGGAAAAGTGGTGCTGAAAAGGACTTATAACACCGGGGAAATAGCCCATTCCACTTATTATGTTTATGATGATTTAGGGAATTTGAGGTATGTACTGCCCCCGGCAGTCTCTGTAAATTCGTTTACAGAGGCAGATGCTGTGTTCAGTCAGTTCATCTATGGATACCACTATGATGGCCGCAAGCGGATTGTTGAGAAGCAGATCCCGGGCAAAGGTCGGGAAGAGATGGTTTATAACAAACGGGATCAGCTGGTATTGAGCCGTGATGCCGAACAACATGCCAAGGGCAAATGGCTATTTACCAAGTACGACGCTCTGGGCAGGGTGATAATGACGGGGGTTCATTCCAATACTGCTGGCAGGGCTGCATTGCAATTGGCAATGGATGCCCAAAGTACTTTATGGGAAGGTAGGGATGACGGCAATAACAGTAGTACCGGAACAGGTTATACAAATTCGGTATTGCCAAATACTGGCATTGATACTTATTTCACCATCAATTACTACGATGATTACAATTTTTATGGCAATACCTTCCTCCCACCAAATGGCAGCACCCAAATGCCTGCTGCAAGGACTAAGGGATTGCAGACCGGTGGTTTTGTATACCAGTTGGGGAGTAGTACAACCCGTTATCTGAATGTAAACTATTACGATGAGGAGGGAAGGGTGATCCGTACGGCATCAGAAAACCATTTAGGAGGTAAAGATTATACCGACAATACCTGGAACTTTGCTGGTGAACTGACAGCCAGTACCCGTACTCATACAGGCAGTGCCTCTGGCCCTGAAACGATCATTGCCACCCGTTATGAGTATGACCATATGGGCAGGGAACTGGCTACGATGCAATCCATCAACGGGCAACCAGAAGTGGTGTTGAGCAAATTGGCCTATAATGAGGTTGGGCAGTTGCTGAAAAAAGAGCTGCACAGCGGGGACAATGGCACCACCTTCTTGCAGAATACCAGTTATGCGTATAATGAGCGAGGTTGGCTGAATAACAGCAAATCAGATCAGTTCAGCATCAACCTAAAGTATGATACGGGTACTATTCCACAGTACAATGGCAATATTGCCAATCAGGAATGGGGTGCCGGTACCAGCTACCCAAATGTTTATACCTACGAGTATGACAAGCTGAACCGCTTGAAAAGTGGGGTGAGTACAGGTGTTGTAATGAGCGAGTATCTCACCTATGACTTGATGGGCAATATTGCTTCCATGAACAGGGATGGCGCAGGAGCAAGTACTTACAGCTATACCGGTAACAAATTAAACAGTATTAGCGGTGCGCTTACAACGGGAGGTTATGTTTATGACTTGAACGGCAATGCAACTACTGATGGAAGAAAAGGGGTAACGATAGGTTACAATATCCTGAACCTGCCTTCAACAGTAAGTAAATCAGGCTTAAGCATGAGTTATACTTATGATGCTGCTGGTAATAAACTGAAGAAAGTAAGTAGTGATGAAGCGACTTCAGATTATGTGGGCGGCATCCAATATACCGGTGGTGCAATTGATTTCATCATTACCGAAGAAGGCAAGGCCAGGAATAACGGGGGTACTTATGTTTATGAATATAACCTGACAGACCATCTGGGAAATGTACGCTATACCTTTAACCAACATCCAACTACTGGCGCAGTTCAGGGCCTGCAGTCTAATAATTACTATCCATTTGGAAAACAAGTTGGAGGTACAGGGGTAAATAAATATCTTTATAACGGCAAGGAGTTGCAGAATGAGCTGGGACAGCTCGATTATGGTGCAAGGTTTTATGACCCGGAAATAGGAAGATGGAATGTGGTGGATCCGTTGGCGGAGAAACATTTTAACGTTAATCCTTACAATTATGTACTAAATAATCCTATTAATTTTATTGATCCTTTAGGACTTGATACTATTCCTGTTAATAAAATTGTAGAGAATAGATCCGATGCTAGACAATTTAATCCTGCGAAGGATGAGATTGCTTTAGATCGTAATGCTGTTGTGATTCGGCCCGAGGTTAATATGGGGACTGGCGAAACAGAGGGAATGTTAGGCGCTGCGGTTCCTATCGCATTAACAAGTTCTGCAATCGACGGACCATTACCTATCGGCGAAGCAATCGGCGCAGGTATAATAACTGCAGCTGCAGTGCATGATGCCTTGACCAGGGTATATGTTACCTATACGTTGGTTGGTCCACAAGGGCAGATTTACGTTGGAAGATCAAGTGGATATGGTGATCCTCAATCCATAATGATGAATAGGTATTATGGACATCATATGCGAGCTTTGGGATATAGAAACCCGGTACTTGATAGGTCAATTGTTGGAGTCATGGGTTATACTGCAATTAGAGGTAGAGAGCAACAGTTAATCGACAGTTATGGTGGTATAGGAAGTAGCAGAGTTGGGAATAGGATAAGAGGCGTTGGATATTATAATCCTGCTGGGCCAGGATATCATAAAATGTCGGATTTTGCTTTTGGACCACTATCTCCTTACACTGGCTATTTTAAATAATAACGTTATGAAACAAAAAGAAGAATATCTGGTTGAGTTGGAATTTATTAAAAGCTGGAATACTACAGTTTTAGATTTTATGTCTACTAAGATACCGGAGTTAAAAGATTTTTCGGAAATAACAAAACAGAGTTTAAGCAGTTACTCCGGTAAAGTGAATAAGAATGTTCTATTGGGTTTTAGATCATCCTACAGAGATATCAATGAGATGGCTAAAAACTTGTCTCCCTTGGATTATGAAGAATTAAATAAATTACTTTTAGCAAAATTCCATTTGGATTTTACTGATATTGATCAGCGTATCAATAGCAAAATAGCATCTGTCGTTCTGCTGGGGAGAATCGACAACGAAGAAGAATATAAAATGATCGAAGACAAAGTCAATGAACTTTGTCAGAACAAAGAGAAAAATCCAACGATTGATGCATTGAATACTTTGCTACTGAGTTATGAGCAGTCTAGCTATAATAAATAATATACGGACTTCATTCCATGAACTTGTCCATGAAAATGATAGATAAAGAATCAGATATATTAAAAACTAAATGCTTTTTGTTTAATCAATTTATGATTGAAAAAGGTGGTTTCCCAGTGGAAATGCGCTCATCTTTTGCTGCATCCAACAAACTTATTAATGAAGCTTATACTAATGGCAAGATCAAAGTACTTAGGTCTATGAGTAAGGATATGATGAACAGGTTCTAAAGCATATGCCGTTATCTACTGTTTTAGAACTAAAGACTTATTTTGCACAATTTAATGTCGACTTTGAGGCAGTTGATAGGGCCAGGTTAAAAGCAATTGATAAAATAGTTAAAAAAGGAAAGATATCTGGCAATAGTGAATACGAACTTCTAATTAATCGTGTCGACGATATTTATAATGATCCGAAAAGAGCGGGCGAGCTGGATATATTAAATGATTTGCTTTTAGCATTTGATGCTAATAGGAGTAGCTAATTCTTTCCTGTACTTTTAAAAAAGTACTTCCTTGAATTATGAAGGATTAAATATCAAAAAACGACATGCCGGGGCAATTTTTTAGCCCCGGCTTTTTTTATGAATTCCGGTTTTTTTGGTTCGGCTGGTTCTTTTGTAGGGTTTTAAAGTGGTCTAAGCGCGGTTTTTCCGCTCAAAAAAATATTTTAAAATATTTTCAGAAAAATAACAAAGGGCAAACTGGTTGCCCTTACTATTCTTAGTATTGGAAGGTTGTTCAGGCAAGAAATGAACAGTAGGTATTATGAGAATAGTTTTAACGCAGATCGAAACTACCTATGATTTGGAACTCCTGGAACAGCAGTTTTACACTGAACTGGGTATCGCTATCCGTAGCTACAGGAGGTCAAAGAATTTGTCGCAAGATTACATGGCCAAAAAGCTGAATATTTCACAGACTGCCTACAGTAAAATGGAAGCCGGGAAGTCTGGTTTTTCTGCCTTCAGGCTAAGGCATATTTTTAAAATTTTAGGTATAGATCCTCGCATCATAATCGCACCCATTTTAGAGGGTTAAGTCGAATTGTCATGAAAATATTCCTCCCGGTTATATTTTATAACTGGGAGTTCTTCTTTAGTACTGGGGGTTATGCGAATGTTCTTTTTTGTTAAGAATGAGTGGTTTAGCTTTAGCTGTCTAAGTATTTCACTCTTATCACAACAGGTTATGAAGAAAATTTACACCCTGATTCTGGCAGTTTCATCACTTGCCGCAACCGCTCAAAATACTTTTCCTACATCAGGAAATGCGGGTATTGGAATTTTAAATCCAACGGAAAAACTGGATGTCCGTGGAAATATCTATTGGGATGGTTTTAATTCCGGAAATCCAAGAGCGGTGAAAATAGGGTACAGTGGTGGGAATTACGGGGGTATCGGGTATAATCTCGACTTTACTACTTCCACGGGCGTATTTAACAGGCCGCTGAATGACTATAGCTCTTATTTAGAACTCTGGAACGGGGGCTTTAGGTTTTTCGGAACAAATAATTTTGGCAGCGCTTCCAATATTGGTTTAGGCAGTGGCAGCCAGGACCTATCCCTGCGGGCTATCATCAGCCGGGAAGGCAATATGGGAGTAGGAACAGATAACCCTTTACAGAAATTCGTGGTCTCTAATAGTGGGACCGATGGATTTGAAGTCTATGTTAACCATCCTGGTATAATTGGTCTTCAGGCTTACAACAGGACTGCGCTCAATTATTCAAAAATGCAATTCGATGCCAGCCAGTTTGCCTTCAATAACGGCAACGTTGGTATTGGCACAACAGATCCAAAAGGCTATAAACTTGCTGTAGCCGGAAACATGATTGCCGAGTCTGTAAAAGTCAGTTTGCAGGGCACCTGGCCAGACTACGTCTTTGCAAAAGACTACGAGCTTCCAACCCTTCAGGAAACAGAAAAACACATTAAAGACAAAGGCCATTTGCCGGGCATTCCTTCTGCCGCCGAAGTAAAAGCCAATGGGCTTGATTTAGGGGAAATGAATGCTAAGCTATTGCAGAAGATAGAGGAGCTGACGCTGCATTTGATAGAGAAGGATAAAGAACTCTCCTTAGAAAAACAAGCCAGGAAAGATCAGGAGAAAAGACTTCAAAAACTAGAATCAATAGTTCTTAATAATAAATAGCATGAAAAAATTTATACTATTCTCAAGTTTGGTTTGCGCTTGTTTTTCAGCGGATGCCCAAACCCTACAAGCGGTAACGGATAATGGAGCATCGACAAGCAATACTTTAAATTCCTCCAATCCTAATGGCTTTCAGGTAACAGGCACTTCAGGTAATCCCGCTTATATGGTTATCGATCAAACTGCCAATTCAGGGGGTAAACGATGGAGATTCGGGCACACTGGAGCGGCCTCCGGCTTTAGTAGCTTTGATATTCTCAATATAACAGACGGAATTGCACCTCTGTCGTTAGCACCAAACGGTAATGTTGGAGTTGGGACGACTAATCCTCAGAATAAACTGCACATTCATCAAAATGTTCCGGATCAAGCAGGTTTGATCGTTCAGGGAAATACTATAAATACAGACTTCGCTAAGCACTATGTGGCAATTACCTTGGATGGTGATTATGGTAATGGCACAGGTAATTATTCTCAGATAAGGAGTTATAGCAACTTATACAGTAGCTGGGGAAGCCAATTGGCTTTTTTCACAACCACTTTGGGTGTTGTAAACACACTTGAAGAGCGGATGAGGATAGATGATAAAGGGAATGTTGGCATAGGAGTCCAGGACCCAGCAAGTAGAAAACTGAAAGTTTTGACCTCGAATCCTGTTAATGATGTTGGGGCAGAAATAGAAATAGCGAGAAGTTCTGGAACCAACTACGGAATCATCGGAAAAGCCATTGGTTCAGGTGCGGATTATAATGTTGGTATGTTTACCAGTGCAAATGGCGGAACTTCAAATTTTGGCCTTCGAATTTATAACGTGCCAAGTGGAGCAAATAACTACACAGTTTATAGTGATTCCCCAGCCCAGGCTTATTTTGAAGGCAACATGGGTATAGGGACAACGAATCCTGACGGCTATAAACTAGCCGTAAAAGGCAAAGTCCGTGCGCACGAAATCAAAGTAGAAACTGGCAACTGGCCAGATTATGTTTTTGCAAAAGACTACCAGCTTCCAACCCTTCAGGAAACAGAAAAACACATTAAAGACAAAGGCCATTTACCGGGTATTCCTTCTGCCGCAGAAGTAAAAGCCAATGGGGTTGATCTGGGTGAAATGAATGCGAAGCTGTTGCAGAAGATTGAAGAGCTGACGCTGCATTTGATAGAGCAGAATAAAAAGTTTGAAGCTAAAATATCAGCCCAGCAGCAGGAAATAGACCTTCTAAAACAAAAAAATAAATAATATGAGAAGATGGTATTTAAGCATTGCTGTCGTGATTTATTCTACATATGCATCTGCTCAGCAAACCAATGTGTTCCCGAATGACGGAAATGTAGGAATCGGATTTACAAATCCTTCAGCAAAATTTACTGTCATTGGAGGAGGCTTGGCTACCTCAAATGCAGGATTATCAATTTCATCATATTTAAACTATGGCAGACTTACATCAGGTACAGTAAATTCAATTCACAATTTCCTTGATCAGGAAAGCTTAGAACTTAGCTCAGGATCATCACAAAAAACAGGTATTGCTATTGAAGGCTTAACGAGCTCATTTGGCTCTGCCATAAGGATGTTTACAGGGAACTATGAGAGATTTCGGATAAACTCTAATGGTGACGTGGGCGTTGGCACTTCCACTCTTGATAATTCACAGGGTTGGAATAGGGTATTTCAGGTAAACGGACCAAACAATGCTAAATTATTGGTTACTGAAAGTACTGGTGTTAAAATAGGGATATATAGTCATTCAGGTTATAACGGAAAAATTGGAACGGAAAGTAACCACAACCTCACTTTTACAGCAGGCTATTGGAATGATGTGATGACTTTAACTACTGCCGGAAATGTAGGAATAGGTACAACTTCACCCGATTCAAAACTTGCGGTAAATGGAAATATTCGAGCAAGGGAGATCAAAGTAGAGAATTCAAACTGGCCGGATTATGTTTTTGCAAAAGACTACGAGCTCCCAGCACTTCAGGAAACAGAAAAACACATTAAAGACAAAGGCCATTTGCCGGGCATTCCTTCTGCCGCGGAAGTAAAAGCCAATGGTATTGATTTAGGGGAGATGAATGCGAAGCTGCTACAGAAAATAGAGGAACTGACGCTGCATTTGATAGAGATGAAGAAGGATAGTAATGATGAAAGAGAAAAAAATAAAGCTCAGCAAAAAGAGATCGAATATTTAAAATCTAAATTAAAATAAGATGAGAAAATTATATCTGATATTACTAGGTTTTACGCTGCCGTATTTACTGTATGCTCAAGCACAAGAGGTGAGAATACCGGTTGTTAAACCCGTTTCGCCTTCTGCAGCAGGAATATTCAAAACCTTAGAACGGCCAATTGGTTCTTATACCGGAACGGTGCCTGTAAACTTTCCGTTATTTAAAATTACTAGCGGGTCACTCGAAACTTCAATAGCCCTTGATTATAATAACACTGGTGGTATAAGAGTTGAAGAGATAGCAACAAACGTTGGTTTGGGCTTTAATTTATCAGCAGGTGGCAGAATTACCAGGATACAAAAAGGGGGTATTTCAGATGATGAACCCGGGATTGGTTATTTAGCAAATAGTGTTAAGCCTTCTCAAATCCAAATGAACAATTCAAGCCATTTAATAGGCATACAGAGAAAAAGTATAGACCTCGATCCAGATATTTTTATGTACAATTTTAATGGTGAGTCTGGAAAATTTTTCTTTAATGAATCTGGTCAGCCAATTATGATGCAGGAGTCTAAAGTTAAAGTGCAGTATTTTACAGATGCCGGAGGAATTAAATCGTGGATATTACATGATCGCGATGGTAATAAGTACCATTTTACGCTTAAAGAATATACTACTTCCAGCTATCAAAACTATGGTGGTGGTAATACTCCTTTATCATCTAGTTATGCCTCGTCCTGGTTGCTGACAGAAATAAAAGATATTAATAATCAAAATTCAATCACATTCTCATATCAACAAAGTACATCTGGTTTTTTTGCGCATTCTGGAGGAAATAGAAAAGTTCAGGCAATTAACTATTCGGAATGCGATCCAGACTATTTCGATGAAAGGGTTTCAGTTTATACGGAAACTTCTGAATATATCCTGTCAAAAATAATGGGTAGTTCTGGGCATGTTAGCTTTAGCTCATCTAATAATAGGTTAGACCTAAATGGAGGATCAAAGTTGACAGATTTGACCTTATATGATCACAACAACATCAGGCTTAAGAAATGCCATTTTAATTATGATTATTTTGTGAGTGGTAGTGACGCCTTTGGAACTCCCAGCAATAACCCTAATTATTATAGGCTGAAATTAAAAAGCTTTTCTGAATTTGGAGAGAATAACACAGATAGCCTGAATTATTCTTTTACGTATAATGAGCAGGAACACCTTCCTCAAAGACTGTCTTATGCAGTTGATTACTGGGGTTTTTACAATGGACAAGTTTACAATCCAAGCCCACTTCCAAATATATCATCGACTTACTATGGACAAACTGTTCATTTAACTAGTTTTTCAAATAAAGAGGTTGTGCAAGGCTACCCGGAAGCAGGTATTTTAACTAAAATTACCTACCCCACAGGTGGCTCAAGGGAGTTTTTATACGAAGGTAATACTGCTTTACTGACATTGGATAGCCAAATAGCACCATCCCCATATTCTATAGTTGGTCAGGAAATTAGCCGAACGGATTTTAGTAATGTATCTTTTCCCGGACCCTGTCTGAAACAGACGTTCAATATAAACAGCACTAATGGTTTTTCTGTCTTTAGTTATGTGTTATTTCAGGGAAATCTATGTGGAGATTACAGTATTAGAATTTACGCAATCTCGTCTATGGATGATGAATGGGGAGGGGCTTTGTTGTATACCTATGAAAACGAACAAAGCTGGAGCCAAACCTTAAACAATGGGATGTATAGATTGGAAGTCTACAAATCCGGGCCTGGTTGCAATTTTTCTAATCTGCAATTAAATTGGGATGAATCAATTTTTGTGCATGAGAACGTTACCACGCCTTACGGATCATTTACTAAAACAAACAGACCAGTAGGAGGGGTGAGGGTTAAAGAAATAAGGGATTATGATCCTGTCTCTGCAAAGACATTTTCTACCAAATACCTGTATAAACTTTATTCTACAGACTCAACATTAACCAGTGGTCTGCTTAACACGCCTGTAAGGGTTATGAACGAGTTTAATACTGTTTGCAGTGCTTGTCGGTATATGATGTTATATACTTCAAGCTGCTATCCGTTAGCTAGTGAGGGTGGATCATTTGTCGTGTATCCAGAAGTAAGAACCATAGAAGAAGGCAATGGTTGGACCGACAGATTCTATACTTATTCTCCGGATGATTTAGGATCAGAATTTGAATATCCGATCCCCCCACTTTCTACAGAACCAGCAAAATTAAGGGGGAAATTACTGTCGGAAAAGACCTATACCAATGGTGGGAATTTGTTAAATGAAAACTCTTTTTTTTATGAACCAATATTTTTGCCTGGCCCAGGCTATAGTGCAAGTGGAGCAGTAGCTAAGTTATTTTATGTAAGATTGATTGACTCGCAGGTTCCATGTATGGAATATGGAAATTCTCCAACAGCGGGACCAAGTTCTGGTAAGATAAGATACCACGATTTATCCGGCATAATTTATGGCCTGGCTGGGAAGTCCGAAAAGAAATACTATTCAAATGGAAGTTATGTGGAGACTAAAACTTCGTACGCTTATGATACGGATGGCATTGGGCATCCAATTATCAAACAGATGCTAACAACAGGTGACGGTAAAACAAGGGAAACTAATTATCGTTATTCTTTCAATAACTTATCAGATTTTAAATTTGGACTAACAAGTGAAGAACAGACATTTAAAAGCGTTTTACTTGATTCAAATTATCTGCAGCCACTTGAGATAACGTACGCTGTAACTTATCCCAATGCTTCACCAATATTTCAAGGAGGCTCAAAGTACAGTTTTAACCGGTTTAATGGTGTAGAGTTAAATATTGGAAATGTAAAAGAGTATACATCCAATACAGATTATAAGGAAACTGTTTTTTCAGCTTATCAGAATGGACGCTTATTGGAGAAATATACTGCGGGTGGCCCTAAAGAGGTTTACTTGTGGGGTTATAATGACCAATATCCGGTTGCTAAAGTTACGGGACGTGATTACAATACATTGACTGGTTGGTTCTCTTCGTCAGTTCTTAATAATCCGGCAAGTGATGGGCAATTGCAAACACACTTGGCGGCACTAAGAAATAATTTGTCTAGTGAGCTAGGTCAGGTTGAAACTTATTCCTATAAGCCGGTGGTGGGGATGACCAGCCAGACCGATGCAAAAGGTACTACCACCTATTACGAATACGACAATTTCCAGCGGTTAAAATACATTAAAGACCAGCAAGGGAATATCATCAAGAGTTACGATTACCATTACAAACCATAACGCTTTGTACCATGAAATTACATCTGAATTTAGCGCCTGAAAAGGCATGGAAATATATCGCTGTTTGTTTGCTGGCAGGATTTACCAGTGCAAATGCGCAGCAGGCAAATCCTGTCTACAGCGTTTACAATAATGAAACGGAGATCAAGGGTATACAGAGTGTAACCTTAACCAATGGCTTTCATATCCCTGCAGGTAAAACGGTAAGGATCTTTACCGGTGCCAGCTTTAAGGAATGTGTACCATTTTTAAGTAGCCTGAGTGCTGATCAGAATTATGTGAGTACCCGGATCTTTAAAATGCCTAAGGTTAATGCGGCAAATATCGACAGTGCCAGAAGCACCTGCGAGGTAAACCAGACTGTTCAATACTTTGATGGCCTGGGCAGGCCATTGCAAACTGTAACCACACAAGGCAGCCCAAATTTTAAGGATGTGGTACAGCCTGTGGCTTATGATGCCTTTGGCAGGGAGCAGTTTAAGTATTTGCCTTATGTTGCAACAGCCGGAAGCAATGGCGCTTTTAAAACCGGTGCGGTAGCTGCACAGACGGCCTTTTATACCAGTCCTTCGGCTGGGGTAACTGCAATCAACGGCGCATTTTCAGAAACCCGTTTTGAGGCCTCGCCTTTAAACCGGGTGCTGGAACAGGGCGCACCGGGAACCAGCTGGCAGCTTTCAGGGGGGCATACCCAACGCATGGCTTATGAGACCAATGTTTTAAATGAGGTGAAACTCTGGAATGTAACTTCCAACGGGGCAACAAGCAGTGGGGCATATCTGCCAGGTACTTTGTACAAAATGGTTACCAAAGATGAGAACTGGACAAGTGGTGACGGCAAATCGGGTACTGTTGAAGAGTTTAAGGACCTGGATGGAAGGGTAGTGCTGAAAAGAACCTATAATACCGGTGAAGTAGCCCATTCTACTTATTATGTATATGATGATCTAAGTAACCTAAGGTATGTATTGCCTCCGGCAGTGTCCGTAAGTACATTTTCAGAAGCCGATCCGGTTTTCAGCCAGTTCATTTATGGTTACCATTACGATGGCCGCAAGCGGGTAATTGAAAAGAAAATCCCTGGTAAGGGCTGGGAAGAGATGGTGTACAACAAGCTTGATCAGCTGGTGTTGAGCCGTGACGCTGAACAGCGAAACAGCGGCAAATGGCTGTTTACCAAGTATGATGCTTTGGGGAGGGTAGTGGTGACTGGTTTGCATTCCAATGCTGCTGAAAGAAGTACTTTGCAACCCCTTGTGGATGCACAAGGCACATTATGGGAGAACAGGGATAATGGCAATAGCAATAGCACAGGTTCGGGCTACACGAATCTAACTTTACCAAATACAGGCATTGAAACTTACTTAACCATCAATTATTACGATGATTATGATTTTCATGGCAACAGTTTCCCCCCACCTAATGGGACAACCCAAATGCCTGCAGCAAGAACAAAAGGACTGCAGACCGGTAGTTTTGTATACCAGTTGGGCAGCAGCACTACCCGTTACCTGAGTGTAAATTACTATGATGAAGAAGGAAGAATAATCCGCACTGCAGCAGATAACCATTTGGGTGGTAAAGATTATGTAGACAATACCTGGAACTTTGCCGGAGAACTGACAGCCAGTACCAGAAGCCACACCGGTGCTTCTGGGCCGGCTACTACCATTGCTACCCGTTATGATTACGACCACATGGGTAGAAAACTGGCCACGATGCAATCCATCAACGGACAACCGGAAGTGGTGCTGAGCAAAATGGCTTATAATGAAATTGGGCAATTGCTGAAAAAAGAACTGCACAGCAAGGACAATGGAGGCAGCTTTCTGCAAAGGACAGACTACGTATATAACGAAAGGGGCTGGCTGAACAACACCACCTCAGACCAGTTTAGCATGAGGCTGAAATATGATGTGGGAACCTTTCCTCAGTACAATGGGAACATTGCCCATCAGGAATGGGGAGCAGGTATCAGTTACCCAAATGTTTACACTTACGATTATGATAAGCTGAACCGTTTGAAAAGCGGTGTAAGTACCGGTGTCGTGATGAGCGAATACCTGACTTATGATGTAATGGGCAACATAGCATCAATGAACAGGGATGGTGCTGGTTTAAGTGTTTACGATTACGTGGGTAATGGCAATAAGCTAAACAGAATTAGTGGCCCTCTTGCAACAGGTGATTATATCTATGATCTGAATGGTAATGCCACAACTGATGGAAGGAAAGGGGTAACAATAGGTTATAACATCCTGAACCTGCCATCAACCGTGAGTAAGCCCGGAGTATTGAGCATGAGTTATGTTTATGATGCCACAGGAGCCAAACTGAAAAAAGTAAGTAACATGGAAGCCACCTCAGATTATGTGGATGGCATCCAGTATACCGGAGGAGTGATTGATTTCATCATGACCGAGGAAGGCAAAGCCAGGAACAATGGCGGTACTTATGTTTACGAGTATAACCTGACGGATCATTTGGGTAATGTAAGGTATACTTTCAATCAGCATCCTAGTACTTTTGCATTGCAACCGCTTCAGGCCGATAACTATTATCCATTCGGAAAACAGAGGGTTGCAAGTGCTGGAGTAAATAAATATCTTTACAATGGCAAGGAGTTGCAAAATGAGCTGGGACAGCTTGATTATGGAGCGAGGTTTTATGATCCGGAGATCGGAAGATGGAATGTAGTAGATCCGTTGGCGGAGAAGTTTTTATCCGTTAACCCCTACAATTATACAGATAACAACCCTGTAAACAATATCGATCCAGATGGTATGGAAACATATTATGGCCAGGATGCCCAAGATATGTTTCGCCAAATGCAGAGCAGAGCGTCTTCTCAACAGAATGATCCTGAAGATCCGAGGAAGAAGGGTAGAAATGCAGTAAATACACCTGGTTCTATAATTCGAAAAAATTCTGTAAGCCATGTGCCAGAAGGGGATATAAAGACAAACCAATTCTTAGAGGAATATCTGAGCTTTCTCGATTATACTCCAGTAGGCAGATTTGCTTCCATGATTAGGGATGTAACCTCGGAAAACACAGAAGATGCAATGACCGCGTCATTAAGTGCACAAAGTTATATTGCAGGAAGAAAACTGTCTTCACCTGTCGCTAAAGAGGAAATATCCTTAAAAAAGACATTCGAAGAGCAAGTAGATGGCTTAGTAAAGTTAAATAAAGGGAAGAATTCTGTTACCATTAGAACAGAAAAAGGGGCAACTCATTTTGATTTGAAAGGGGCGCCACATAAAGGAACTCCTACCCCACACGTTCAGCATAGTTATAAAAATGTAAACCCAAAGACTGGTCAGACTTTTCTTAATAAGGATAGAGGGCCAGCAACACCAATAACCCAGCAACAAATAAGGTTAATTAGAAAATTTCTAGAAAAACAAAAATAGTAGTATGAAGAGAAGCATGAAGCCCGAGAAATACATTTGGAGTGAAAAAGACTTTCCTGATTTAGGATGGCATGATAATAGAATTCGCGCTATGTTTTTTGACCATAAAGATCATGTGTTTAGCCTTTCCATTGATTATATCTATAAATGGGAAGAGAATTTTAAAGGTTATTGGGTAACTCCAGCGATGCAATCTTTTTATGATGTTTCATATTTGGAGATGAATCTATCTTTTGGAATAATGGCTGACTTGATCATCGAAGATATATTCAGAGGTAAGGAGAGGAGTACCCCAAATGGCTTAATGACGGAATATGAATATACTGTAAATACAAATGTTGGTACGATTATTTTCTTTTCTACAGGATTTGAATTGGAACTAAAACAAGACCCGGAGTTTTCTGAAAGTCAGGATTTCGAACTTTGACAACTTTCTTAGCTGTTGTGAGCCTGCGGCTCGTACCTTAGAAGAACAAAAAGCCCAGCAAATTAAATTTGTTGGGCTTTTGTTATTTATAAGCCAGCCTGGTTTTCTGGTAATGTTTTAGAGTTGAAGGATAACAGGCCGATACTAAGACTATCTCCAACCTCAGATAGAGGCTTAGGTGGACAAAGTTCGCCCCATTGATCCCCTTTCGCCAGTTCAGATTGACCCAATTCAGTATTTAAAACCAACCAATTATCTTTGATTTTAAATTGGCGGAATGGGGTCTGTCAAAATGGTTTGTCCAGCTAAGCTATGGAAAACTTTGATGAAATTATTTTGGCGGAACAAGAGCACGCCTAAATATTCCAGCAGAAATTTCAATTGTTTTGGAATTTTTAAATGGGATCGAGTATGAACAAACTACCTATGATAATATTCAGACCATGCTAAAATACAACAATTTATACCAGGATTTTAATGGAATATATAGAACAATTACAGGCTCGTTGGGATGATTTAAGAAGCAGACCAAATACCAAGGAAGAAATAGAAGAGGTACTAAAACTTGGCAAGTTAATAGAACTTGAAAGAGCAAAAGAGTTTGGCGACCTTTTTCTAAAGTTAAGGTCATTGGGATTAGATGCTAATTCAATTTGGGATTTAGTAAATCTGAAGGATTCCTATCCTTCAGGTGTAGTTGAAATCTTATTAAACTATTTACCTGGCAATTACTGCGAAAGAAATAAGGAAGGAATTGTTAGAGCGTTGACCGTAAAAGAAGCACAAGGTAAGGCGGCTCCTGCATTGATATATGAATATGAAAATACGCCAAAAGAAAAAGGCAATTTAAGATGGGTGATTGGTAATGCGATAGCTACAACAATGACCTTAAAAGAGGTAGAGTGGATATATGCTGCCGTGCTTGACAAAACTAATGGAGCAAGTCGAGGCCAGTTGGTTTTAGGTGTTGGAACTGTTAAAACAGAAAAATCGGAAAGTATTTTAATTGACCTATTAAATGATAATGAAGTTGCTCCCAAAGCTTTAGCTGCATTAGGCATGATGAAATCTAAAAAGGCTAAGGACAAAATACTTGAAATGAGGGAGACGACTAAGGATCCATTAATTCGCTTGGAAGCGACTAAAACTTTAAAAAAGATAGGATCACTATAGTGATTATACTAGGGGCGGGCTTGGCATCATGTTGTAGAGCAGATGCCGGGCAATATTGTCAGGTTTGGGGAAGAGATGATCCATAATACAGTTAGTCTTATGAAATTGCCACTTTGAGCGGGCTCAATCCATGCTAGAGTCTCTAGGTACTATTCATCAATAAGACCGACAATCACCGGTTCCTCTATACAGACGATAAGATATTGGTTAAGTACGCAAAGTTATCAGGCACAATATGATTTTAGGATTCAAATGTTAAAACAACTTGGATGGACATTTTAATTATAATTAATGGAGAAGGCAAAATACGCTATCCAAAACTGGAATAATAACCAATGGCATATAGATTAATTAATGAGATTGTGAGATGATATTCACCAGCCGCATCGATCTTTTCTTTTTCATTTAATCAGCAGGTGTTAACTGGATAAACGCCTAACCCGGTTTTATATTTCCGTTTCATGAAAAAAGTATATCCTAATCGTATGGTTGTTTGCATAGATGGAAATAAAAGGATTGCATATCTTGAAAAGATAAAAGATGATGGAAATGTTGTTGTCATTAAATTTGATGGCGAACGACTAGATACCCAATATACAGTTTTCATTTCTTTTCCAGTTGGCCTTAATCGTCCAATGATCCGTGTGGATAAATCTAGTTTGATAGAAGCTTTAAGGGATGTTGTGAAAGAGTATTTGTCTGTATAATTGGACATCCCTCGTAACATTGATCTCCTTTGGCCAATTCAGCATGATCCATTCAGTATTTGAAACCAACGTGTTATCTTTAATTTTAAATTGACGGAATAGGGGCAATCAATAAGCGACCGATTGAAGCCTTTTCCTCAGAAAACCTTAATATAACAGGAAATATTCACCACCTAATTTCAACTTATTATAAAATCAATAGTGGAAATTCGGGAGAGATTAAGTTGCTTGGAAAGGACTATGCGGCAACAAAAAACTCATAAATTGAAAGTAAAATATGGAAAATAGGTTAGATGTTAAAGAGAAGTATGAGCTTCTTAATTCAACTTTAAATTTGGTCCTTTTTCCAATGAAGGAAATCAATATTTCTTATTCAGAGGCAATAAAAAGTTGCTTGAATGAATTAGAAGGGGACTATTACACATTTTTAAATGAAGATTATGTATATGAATTGTATAATGCAGGAATGATTTCTGAGAAAGCGATTGAAACAATAAAAGATATAAGATTGAAAATTGAGGTTATAAATAAGAGTAAATGGAATATTAAAGACTTTGTAATGGATAAAAGTTGGAGCGAAGTTCGTGCGCTTATTATCAATTTGTATTTGTCAGATTTCGTTTATACATCTTGAAAACAGCAAGCCCAAACCATACAAGTTTAGGCTTTGCTGTTTTATAGGAATTGCTAATTTTTTTTCCTTGTGTGAGCTGCAAGTCTAGGAGTGAACAAATATCTTAACAATGGCAAAAAGTTGCAAAGTGACCCGGAGCAGCTCGATTATGGGGCCAGGTTCTACGGTCCGGAGATCGGAAGGTGGAATGTGGTTGATCCGTTGGCAGAAAAGATGAGAAGGCATTCACTTTATAATTATGCGTTTAACAATCCGATCAAGTTTTTAATATCTTTGATTTTAACTTGGCGGGATGGGGTCAGCCAAAATGGTTTGTTCAGGAGGTGCTAAGGGAGGTTATTAAAGTAAAATATGAACAATAATAGAAAATCATGAACAGCAGTATTTCTTTAATGGGGTTCATTTTTATGATGTTCTTTGTCTCTTTTTGTAAACCTGAGCAAGAATTATATCTTATCCCAAACGGCTATAGAGGGAAGGTTAACATCGTCTTTAACCAATCAAAGGGAACACCTATAAAATTTGAGGGAAAAAATAGAGTCTACAAGATCCCTAAAAATGGCATCCTTCTTATAAGTTCAGAAATGGAAGTTGGAGTTGTAAAACGTACGTTTTATGCTGTGGACTCTTTGGGGAGAAGGTCTTTGTTAAAGATTTTCAGTGACGATAATTTTCACGGAAATAAAGCCGAGGTCGGGATTTTTTATGATGGAACTGTTGGAGTTTATGGAAACTCTGATGATAAAGAACCTTTGGATTACCAAGAGTTTTTAGTATCAACTTATGAGGGTATAGATGCTTTTTTTAAGCCGGAGTATAAGCATGCTTTTCACGAAAAACTGGTAAAAGTTGTTGGTAGGCCATTTTAATCTATAGCTTTTCTCTCGTGTAGAAGAGGATATAGCCTTCTCAATCGCTGAATATGCTGCACTAAAATATCATTTTGTTGGGGATGGGAAGATACAAGAAGAATATCTCAACTATTTGAATAATAAATGAGAGGATAATTGAAATTAAATAATGATGAAAAAGATAAGATTTACAGGTTGGAATAAGAATATGAATAAAATAGAATTTATTCATATTCTTAATGAGCATGCGAGGCTTTCTCTCAAAGAATCAAAAGATATCAAAGACCGAATTGTTAATAACGAGATCATAGAAGTTATAGTGGATGAAGAAAAAATGGACTTAATAATATCTGATGCTATAAAATTTGGTTTATATGTAGAGAAAGTGACGTAATTGAGATTGTGAGATGATCTGTGTAACTGCAGCAGCGCGTTCTTTACCGGCCGCCCGACCAATACGCATTGTTGCGTTAAACCTTGTTCCTGGCGGAGTTCCTGAAATCATTACCCCTAATTTAAAGGTTTCAAATTCTGCTTCATAGGTATCTCTCCCCGGTGTCTCTACAACCCCGCACTGCTGATCCAGATGTTGAGCAAATGAAGTTGAATCCAAATCAAAGAGCTATTCCGGCAGAATGCCAATACTGAGAACAAAACCAGTAATCCGCTGTTATTTGTGAGATACAGCCATAGTAAGATTATGAAATTTGATAACCCCATAATCAAACACAAGTTTACTGCCGATCCAACAGTGCTAACTCATGAGGGAACTGTTTTTTTGTATACAGGGCACGATGAGCCGCCTGCCGGTGTAGACGATTATGTGATGAAAGAGTGGTTGTGTTTCTCTTCCGGCGATTTGCTGCATTGGCAGGAACACCCCGTACCTTTGCAGGCAACAGATTTTAAATGGGCCAGCGGCGATGCTTTTGCTTCCAAAGTGATTTACAGGAACGGCAGTTTCTATTGGTATGTAGCAGTAACACATCAAAGTATACAAGGCAAGGCAATCGGTGTTGCCGCTTCTGAAAATCCCGAAGGCCCATATGTAGATGCAAGGCAATCTGCACTCATTAGCGGAGATATGCTGCCCTATGCTGCCACTGATAAGGCTAACCTGGATCCTACGGTACTCATAGATGATGATGGCCAGGCATACCTGTTTTGGGGTAATGGCACCTGCCACTATGCCCGGCTAAAAAATAACATGGTAGAAATTGATGGGGCTATCCGGATTCTGGACTTACCGGGCTTTAGCGAGGGGGCACATATTTTTAAACGAAATGGTTGGTACTACCTGATGTACGGCTATGGCGCTCCTGAAAAAATAGCCTATGCCATGAGTACCCATCCGGAAGGGGAGTGGAGTTTTAAAGGAATAATTGCTGATGTCAGTTTCAACAGCGAAACCAACCGGCCGGCAACCCTTGATTTTGAGGGACAATCCTATTTCTTTTATCATAATGGAGCGCTGCCTGGAGGCGGCAGTCACCGCAGGTCTGTTTGCATAGATCTTCTGGCGTACAATCCCGACGGCACGATTCAACCTATAGTACCTTCCCCTCCTTTTGGGCTTTAAGGTTAATTCCGGCGCCAATGGCCAAACCTTTTTCAAATTCCGAAAACTATTGTTTGTTGCTGATCTGATCAGGCACTTTAAGGATTGCGCTTTCAATAAAGGCTATCTGATAACGCTTTCGCTGTTGGTTGGTCAGTTGTGCTATTTTGTCTGCTAAGGCTTGCCGGGCCTCGGTTTGCCAGATGTGATTGTAGTTGTTTGTGTCGTAACGACACCACTTTTACATTCTATGTTTCAAATTTTAAAATTTATTTCAATAATTAAAACATTAATATATTTGCGATGGTAATACTGAGTAAAAATGATAACCAGAATAAGAACTGAAGCGCAATACCATCAGATAATGCAATTGATAGAAACATTCATTGGGAAAGCCACAGATAATGGTGGCTTCCATACGCTTACTGAGGCAGAATCTAACGAATTGGAACAACTGAGTGTGTTAGCGGAGCGATACGAAGACCGGGTGCTGAAAATTATGCCTATTCCAGTTACAATTAACGCGGTTATTCAGTATAAAATAAAAGAATTGAATATTACTCAGGCAAAGCTGGCTGATTTATTGGGTATTGGAACATCCAAGTTGTCTCAAATACTTACCGGCAAACGCGAACCGGATGTTTCATTTTTGAAAGCTGTACACTTGAAATTGGGAATCAGTGGTGATTTTTTATTGGAAAGTGTGTGATTTGCACACTGCTATTCTGCCTTAGTTATTCCAAATCTCTATATAGAGACCATGAATATCAAAAAACGACGGGCCGGGGCAATTTTTTAGCCCCGGCTTTTTTTGTGAATATAGTAAAATTGAAGCCGGGAAGTCTGGTTTTTCTGCCTTCAGGCTAAGGCACATTTTTAAAATTTTAGGGATAGATCCGCGCATCATAATTGCACCCATTTTAGAGGGTTGAGCGGAATTGTCATGAAAATATTCCTCCCGGTTATATTTTATAACCTGGGGTTCTTCTTTAGTACTGGGGGTTATGCGAATGTTCTTTTTTGTTAAGAATGAGTGATTTAGCTTTAGCTGTCTAAGTATTTCACTCTTATCAAGACAGGTTATGAAGAAAATTTACACCCTGATTCTGGCAGTTTCATCGCTTGCCGCAACGGCTCAAACGAACAATGATTTTCCGGTTACGGGAAGTGCCACAATTTATGATTACTCACCCATGCTTTTCTTGAAAAGAAATACCAATGATGGGGGCTACATACAGGGAATCCAGACACAGCTTTTGGATGGAACAAACAATTGGTTTTATGGGAATTTACTTGATGACCAATGGATGGTGTCTAAAGGCGATTTTCAAAACCCAAAACTTGTTGTAGCATCAAATGGAAATGTGGGCATTGGAACAGCGACACCAAGTTATAAGATGCAGGTTGCAGGTGGAACAACGGGTATTTCTAACACTACTATTGATTGGTCTGTTGGCTCAAGTGGCAGTATTATTAATATCTCAAATGGTTCTAACTCGGGCAATACCTATGGGATGATCAATGTGCTTAAAGCTGGAGGAGGCGCATGGGATAATCTGGTTTTGCAAAGTGGGGAGGGAAATGTGAGTATTGGAACGACTGATCCAAAGGGTTATAAGCTGGCTGTAAATGGAAAAGTAAGAGCCCATGAAATCAAAGTAGAAACTGCCAACTGGCCAGACTATGTCTTCGCAAAAGACTATCAGCTCCCAACCCTTCAGGAAACAGAAAAACACATTAAAGACAAAGGTCATTTGCCGGGGATTCCTTCCGCTGCAGAGGTAAAAGCCAATGGACTTGATTTAGGGGAAATGAATGCGAAGCTGCTGCAGAAAATAGAAGAGCTGACCCTGCATTTGATCGAAATGAATAACCGGCTTGGTACGGTGGAAAAAGAAAATGCACTGTTAAAAAAATCAATAAAAAAGTAATAGAACCAGATGAAAATATATTTCCTTATTGCATGCCTTTGCATTAGCTTATCCATTAAGGCACAAACAGACGTTCCAGTGGATGTTCCGGGAATAGGGTATGGTGCTACAAGCGCCAGTTCTACTTTTCGTTTCGATTATTTGGGAAAACCGGTGGCACATTATGGCTTAGGCTGGTACAGTGAAAATGGTACCCCATCTGCTTATCTATCTGGCTATGCAGGTTTAAAGTTTTTTACTAGCGGAGGAGTAAAAATGATGGTTGGTGCAGACGGAAATGTTGGTATAGGTACCACCAATGCTACAACCCCGCTTTTTGTAAATGGTGGATCCTCAATGACCAATGGCTGGAATAAAACCGCTACACTTAGATCAACATACCCGGTTTTAATTTTTAACAGTAGCGATGCCAAATGGGCTGGCTTAGGTTATGACAACAGCAGTGGGTTCAATTTATGGGTTAACGCTGCATCCGATGATCTTCCAGGAACGGGAAATATACCATTTCATGTTAGTAACGCCGGAGATATCAGTCTTGGAAACGGAAATGCTGCATTTAAATTGAACGTAAACGGCGAAGCCGACTTCACCAAGTACTTGCGTCTTAGGTCTAACGATCAGGAGATGCAGTTTTACAGAGACGGAAGTGTTTATGGTTACCTATGGAGTTCATCTAATGGCTTACACTGGGGGAAGGGGTCCGGTTCTAACAGTATAACTATTGACAACAGCGGGAACACCGGCATTGGAATAACAGATCCTAAAGGGTACAAACTCGCTGTCAATGGTAAAATCCGCGCTCAGGAAATCAAAGTTGAAGCCTCACCTTGGCCGGATTACGTGTTTGCAAGCGATTACCAACTTCCAACCCTTCAGGAAACAGAAAAACACATTAAAGATAAAGGTCATTTGCCGGGTATTCCTTCTGCTGCAGAAGTAAAAGCAAATGGGATTGACTTAGGGGAAATGAATGCGAAGCTGTTGCAGAAGATTGAGGAGCTGACGCTGCATTTGATAGAGCAGAATAATAGGAACCAAAAACAAGATGCGATAATCGCAAAGCAACAAAATGAAATTAATCAGTTAAAAAATAAATTGAGTATCCCATGAAAATTTATTGTTTAGCCTTTATTGGCCTCTTTTCTTTGACAGATTCATTTGCACAGGATCTGGAAAGTGGAGGATCAAACTCATGGATATTTCATACTCCTGATGATGGAAGAAGCACTTTGTTTATTGCCCCAAAAATTGATGGTAGCTATACTTGGGGTAATGCAACCCAGTTTCTGAATAATGGGAATGTTCTTTTCAGCGGAAACTTAGGAGTTGGAGTTTCTAACCCTAGAGCAAAATTGGATGTTAATGGAAATATCTTGATCTCCAACGCAGCAATTCCTATGGGATTGATAACCGAACTAGCTGGTACAACTACACCGCTATTGAATATGAGTGTAAATTTTAGGGAAGAAAATAAGAATAATGCCTATGCTGGCGGTGGATTTAGAATTGATACACGCGGCGAAGGTGTTGGCGCACCGTTGTTTCAATGGATTTCAAGAAAACCAAATTCAGAAGTTGAATCTGTGGAAATGAGCTTAACATCTTCCGGATACTTAGGCATCGGAACCTTATCTCCCCGGGAAAGATTATCAGTAAATGGTAATATCCGTGCTCACGAAATAAAAGTAGAGACTGCCAACTGGCCGGATTATGTCTTTGCAAAAGACTACGAGCTGCCAACCCTTCAGGAGACAGAAAAGCATATTAAAGACAAGGGCCATTTGCCGGGCATTCCTTCTGCCGCGGAAGTAAAAGCCAATGGGGTTGATTTGGGAGAAATGAATGCGAAGCTGCTGCAGAAAATAGAGGAGCTGACGCTGCATTTGATAGAGATGAAAAAGGAGAACAAGGATATGAAACAACGGATCTCAAGCCTTGAAAACAAAAAATAATATGAGAAAATTTATCGTTATCAGTTTATTGTTATTGTCTGCAAATGCAATGTCGCAGATCAACCTGGATCAGAACGGGCTAAAAACAACAGTAACCAATACGATATTGAACATAAGTGTACAGGCAGCCAGGTACAATATAGCTGATGTAGGTTTTAATCCATATCACTGGCAATATGGCGGGTCAATTATCATAGAACTGTTTCACAAATATCATGGAAGTGGGTATGATAAATATTCGTTGGGAGTTAGCTACGGAAATCCGTCGTTGAAATTAGTAGAATCTCATGGTGTGATGCACACCGCAAAGATAAGTTTGGGTGCTGCAAGCGATTTAAGTACTTCCAGTGGTGGAGTGAACAATAAAATCCTGCCCGTTTATCTGGATGCGCAATCTTACGCCGGTTACGTAGTGAGAGTGACTTACTTGCAGGAAAAAGTTGATGAAGTGACCGATCAAAATCAAATTAAGATCATTACCAATCCATCTTTTGAAACAATTGCAGACTTTGCGGTCCCTACCATTTTGGCAAGTAATGTATTTTCTTCTGGGAACCTAATGCTTAGTGGAAGCGGCCCGCATTATATAGAGAATGGAAATGTTGGCATTGGCACTGCTACACCTGATTCAAAGCTCGCGGTTAATGGAAACATCCGTGCCCACGAAATCAAAGTAGAAACTGCCAACTGGCCGGATTATGTCTTTGCAAAAGACTATGAGCTCCCAACCCTTCAGGAAACAGAAAAACACATTAAAACCAAAGGGCATCTGCCGGGCATTCCTTCTGCCGCGGAAGTAAAAGCCAATGGGATTGATTTAGGGGAAATGAACGCGAAGCTGCTGCAGAAAATAGAGGAACTGACGCTGCATTTGATCCGTCAACAGAAAGAAATAGAACAACTAAAGGCACGTAAATGAAGAGCAAAATTTTACTATTAGGACTATCTGTTTTTGCTTTGAGGTTGAATGCTCAAACCCTGCAAAATGTTACAGATAACGGAAGTACAACTTCTAACACGATCTCAATTAATACCGGAAATGAAGGCATATCCCTAATTGGCAATTCATATTTATCTTTTAGAAATGCAGGAACTCAATCGAGAACGGGATATCTACAGCATGATGGGAGCAATCTTGTTATCAACGCAGATGCGGGGAATGTTAGATTCATGAATAATGTAGGGATTGGAGTATTGAATCCTTCCTATAAATTGGATGTTTCAGGGGAAGCCAGGGTTGCAACGACTGTTATAACGAATTCAAATGCTCCGTTTTCAAGTTCTTCAGTATTATTTTCTTCAAGCGGTTTTCACAATATGTTTGGAGTAGATGGTACCTGGACATCCAAGTATTTTGGAATGAAAACCGATGGGACATTTGTGGCTATGGGAGGTAATGTAGGTATTGGAACAACTTCGCCAAACTCAAAACTTGCAGTAAATGGAAATATCCGCGCTCACGAGATCAAAGTAGAAACCGCCAACTGGCCGGATTATGTATTCGCGAAAGATTATCTGCTTCCAACTCTTCAGGAAACAGAAAAACACATTAAAGAGAAAGGTCATTTGCCGGGCATTCCTTCTGCGTCGGAAGTAAAAGCCAATGGGGTTGATTTAGGAGAAATGAACGCGAAGCTGCTGCAGAAAATAGAGGAGCTAACACTGCATTTGATAGAAAAGGAAAAATTGGTAAGTGACCTATCGATAAGAGTTAAAAAGTTGGAAGAAAAAAACTAATAACCGTATGACTATGAAACACAATTGTAATACTGATAACGTATTTAAGCTTTGCCTTGCCTTATTTGCAGGATTTATATCCTTTAACAACTGTTTGGCTCAAACAAATGAAATTAACGTAAGTGACACCAGGTCTGTAAATGATCTGCCGGGGTTTTTACAACGCAAAGTTAGGTTTGACTTTAAAGAGCGAGCTGTTGTGAGTGTACCAGGCTCTGGAGAATATTCGGCCACGATGACGATTGCGCCATGGGAAAACGCATCTGGAGGTAAAAACCATCAACTTAATTTTAATGATGGCGGTATATTCTATAGAACCGGTACTCATAGCTCAAGCTCTTGGGAGCAGTGGAAAAAACTGCTTATTGAGGATACAAATGGAAGAATTGGTATTGGTACAGAGAGCCCCCTGGCAAAAATAGACGTTAGAGGAAATATTTTAGAAAGTGAATATGGTGTCATTAATCCGGTTTTAAATGTTTTTTCAAGCAATACACCCGCAATTGGTGCCGGTGCCTCGATTTCGTTAGGGGGCAAGACAAATAATGCTACTCCCGAATACGCATTTGCTTATCTATCAGGCGGCAAAGAAAGTGACTTGGCGAATAATTATGCAGGATATTTTGCCATTCGTACTGTTTCCGGAGGCAGTAATGGTGAAGTTCAGAGTGCGAATTACGAAAGATTCAGAATAACATCTTCGGGTGATGTTGGAATAGGAACAACCGATCCGAAGGGTTATAAACTAGCCGTAAACGGTAAAGTTCGTGCCCAAGAAATCAAAGTCGAGGCCTCGCCCTGGCCGGATTACGTTTTTACAAAAGATTACCAACTCCCAAGCCTTCAGGAAACAGAGAAACACATCAAAGACAAAGGACATTTGCCAGGCATTCCTTCGGCCGCAGAAGTAAAGGCTAACGGAATTGATTTAGGGGAAATGAATGCCAAGCTGTTGCAGAAGATTGAGGAGCTGACCCTGCATTTGATAGAAAAGGACAAAAAAGATAAAGAACAACAAAGTACCATCGAAAAGCTTCAAGAACAAGTGATGATGATTCTAAAGAAAGTAAAATAAACTAACAGTCAAAATATGAAAAGATTATTATTTATTTTTTTGTTATACTGGATTTGTTCAGATATAAACGCTCAGACTCCAACTCAGATTATAAATTTTCCTGTTACAAAATATGTTTTTGTAGGCAGTCTGTTTATGGACAATACTTCATCTGCAAACTCTCAAAAAATCATTGTTAAAATATATGGGGGAGGATGGTTTGAAGACTCTAATGGTGAAACAGCTTATTATATTTCTAATAGGGAAGGTCTAAATGTTCGGCAAGTTAGCCTTGGGGGATCAGCCAATTCTCATCTTCCGATAAAGGCATATCAGAATGGAACTAATATAGATTTCTATATCGTGCCTAACGCGGCAATTTACACATCGTTTGCGGTAAGTTCCTTTTCGTATGGATATGGGCTTACGCCTCAATATGTTACCATTACCGAGCAAACAACTACTCCCGAGGGAAATGACATTACCGCTTCTGCTTCCATCAAAACCGTGACTTCAACTGATGGTAATGGAAATGTTGGAATCGGAACCACAGATCCAAGAGGTTACAAGTTGGCTGTAAATGGAAAAGTAAGAGCCCAGGAGATAAAGGTTGAAGCTTCACCATGGCCGGACTATGTTTTTGCAAAAGACTACGAGCTCCCAACCCTTCAGGAAACAGAAAAACACATTAAAGACAAAGGGCATCTGCCGGGCATTCCTTCTGCTGCAGAAGTAAAAGCCAACGGGGTTGATTTAGGGGAAATGAATGCGAAGTTGCTGCAGAAGATAGAGGAGCTGACGCTGCATTTGATAGAGATGAAAAAAACGAGTGACCTGCAAAATGATAAACACACGAAAGAAATTGAATATCTAAAATCAAAGATTAAATAGTATGAAACATTATCTAATCACGATTGGACTGTTTATTTATTCCATATCTGTTACAGCACAAACAAATTCATTTCCGCCAAATGGAAATGCTGGTATCGGTACGGAAGATCTGGTAGCTAATCTTACGATCGGTGAATACGGAGGATCAATAGCTTTAAGGGATAGAACGACATCGATATCTGGAACGTCTTCACTAGGTAGATTAAAATTCTATGATTATTACGGCGAAGCGGCCAATATCGCGCTTGAACATAATTATTATTTTGGCAGCACACCCCGAGCCATGCTATTTTCAGTTAACGGCAGTGAAAGGCTGCGAATAACGTCGAATGGAAATGTTGGCATCGGCTTAGCTGACCCTATCGTGCCATTTCATATATCCCGGTATGGCGCAAATGTTATTGGTGACCTTACTCTAATTAGTCGTTTTACCGATCCTACAGGTATAAAAGGTGTGTCATTAGGCTATAATCAATCATCTCAGGCTGGAATAATATATTCTGAAAATAATACCGGAGTTGGTTCCCCTTTAGAATTCTGGACATATAACGGTAGTTCATTTGCGTCCAGAATGGTATTTACCCAAGGAGGAAATTTGGGAATAGGAATTAATTCGCCATCTGATAAACTGGCCGTAAACGGGAACATTCGTGCTAAAGAAATCAAAGTAGAAACCGCCAACTGGCCAGATTATGTCTTCGCAAAAGACTATCAGCTCCCAACCCTTCAGGAAACAGAAAGGCACATTAAAGACAAAGGCCATTTGCCGGGCATTCCTTCTGCTGCTGAAGTAAGCGCTAATGGCGTTGATTTAGGGGCAATGAATGCGAAGCTGCTGCAAAAGATAGAGGAGTTAACGCTGCATTTGATAAGGTTGGAGAAGGAGAATCAGGAGGTTAAAAATCAAGTTAAAAGACTACTAGAGAAATGAAAAAGGCTTTATTAAGTGTGTTTATGCTTTTAATAGCGTTTGTTGTTAAATCACAAACTATTATATCTGGCAATTATAAGGTTATTGACATAGGAAATAATGGCTATGGAGATTATACCAAATCGCTAATACTATTACACGAGGTGTATAACGGAACGTTTATAGAGCACAATTTCGCTTCAGGAACAATAACTGCGATGCGGGGCAGCAGCTCTTCTGGAAACCGGCAAAATGTGGCCTTGATAAACACTTCATCTTCATATAATGGTACAGTAGGAGCACTATCATCTTTTGATGATTATGATACCATTTGGAAATTGAAAACCTGTATGTATCAGGGGAAAAAGTACATGGCCGTGGATGTACCCTATAATCCTGCATATCATGACCTGGGCTTTAAATTTCTTGGAGCAACAGCTTCAACAGGCGAAAACATGAAATGCGTGTCGTATGAAGTCAATGGTCAACCGGTTAATCAGAACCTGCTTAGCAATATACTAGACTATTCTCCAACCCTTAGGGAAACTCATGATGTTTATAGCCTGAATGTTACAGGTAATTTAGGCATTGGAGTAGGCAATCCGCAAGATAAACTTGCCGTCAATGGAAAAATACGTGCCCACGAGATCAAAGTGGAAACTGCCAACTGGCCAGATTATGTCTTTGCAAAAGACCACCAGCTGCCAACGCTTCAGGAAACAGAAAAACATATTAAAGACAAAGGCCATTTGCCGGGTATTCCTTCTGCAGCGGAAGTGAAAGCCAATGGGATTGATTTGGGGGAAATGAACGCGAAGCTGCTGCAGAAGATTGAGGAGTTAACGCTGTATTTGATTGAGATGAAGAAAGATAACATTGCAGACAAAACCAGCATCAATGAGCTAAAAACGCTAACCGATAAACTACAATTGGAGATTGATCAATTAAAATCAAAAAAATAACCTTCATGAAAAGAGCAGTAATAATTTTTATTATAACATTATGTAGCTATGAGATTTTTGCTCAGGCGGATAGCTTAAATATACATGATACCAGAAGTGCTGGTACTTCGCCCGCTGATTATAGTCGAATGCTAAAGGCTCATTTTAAATATTCCAATGTTTTGGGATTACCTTGGGGTGGAAGTTCATATCATACTGTGATCGGATTAAGGGGTTGGAGTGACAACACCGGCGGTAAGGCTCATGAACTTGCCTTTTCTGACGATGGTAGATTTTTTTTTCGTTCGGGTTACACACCCAATTGGGAAGGATGGAGACAAATTCTTGTTTCTAGTGAAAATGGCAATTATGGAATAGGAACATTTACTCCAATTGGAAAATTTGATGTTAGGGGAAATGCATTTATTGGAACTACAGATCTTGTTCTAGGATCCACTGGATCTTTTGTTCAAATAGATCAGGGAGCAATTGCGGGAGATACTTTTACGCAGATTAGGGCCTTTAGCGGCGGGGGCAATGCAGTAAATGATTTGATTCTCCAAAATACGGGGGGAAATGTCGGTATCGGAACTGCCAATCCTAAAGGGTATAGACTGGCAGTGGCAGGTAATATGATTGCAGAATCTGTTAAGGTAAGCCTTCAGAACAACTGGCCGGATTATGTCTTTGCAAAAGATTACCAACTTCCAACGCTTCAGGAAACGGAAAAGCATATTAAAGACAAAGGCCATTTGCAGGGTATTCCTTCTGCCGCGGAAGTAAAAGCCAATGGTATTGATTTAGGGGAGATGAATGCTAAGCTGCTGCAGAAAATAGAAGAACTGACCTTGCATTTGATAGAGCAAAACAAAATGCTCAAGACTCAGCAAAACGCATTGAAAGTTCAGCAACAAGAAATCAACGCTCTAAAATCAAATAGAAAATGAAGATCAATTATAAAGCAATAGCCGTGGCCATGTTATTTCCTATCTCAGTAGCTGCGCAAAGTAGAAACGACGCAGGGTTAAGAGGGGATGCTGGTGCAACCTCCGGTTTTTTTGAAGCAAGTGCGCCTATCAATTTTCCAAATGGAGCAACTGGCTGGTGGCATTTACTCGATGTAAGGCATAGTAATCCAAATAACTATGCTATGCAATTTTCCGGGAATTTTTATGATCAGGACCTTTTCTTTAGGAAAACAAACGACAATCCAAGTACTGCCTGGAGTAAAGTATTGTTAGAAACAAATGGCAAAGTTGGTATCGGTACAAACAGCCCGGTAAAAAAGCTTGAAGTTAATGGAGATATTTTTAACAGAGGTATTCTGTATCAAGATACCAATAGTGGTTTAGGTTCGGCAGCTCACGGCATAAGCTGGTACTCTACCGGTTATACTACTTGGTTTGACTATATGGCACCTGCAGGGTCAACAAATGCCCCCAGTGGAACTGCTGCACCTGCTGATGCTGCTTCCGGAGTGACAACCTGGGCGCTCCGATCCAATATAGAGAACAGTCCAAGTTACGGATGGATTTTTGAATCCGGTCAAAACGGACTGGGAAATGCTCCTACTGTTAAGTTTGCTATTAACGCGAGTAATGGCACATTTCATTCCGTTGGCGATGGAATAGTTGATGGAAATCTGGGAGTTGGCACTACAGATACAAAAGGTTACAAGCTGGCTGTAAACGGAAAAGTGCGAGCCCAGGAAATAAAGGTTGAAACAGCCAACTGGCCAGACTATGTCTTTGCAAAAGACTACGAGCTTTCAACGCTTCAGGAAACAGAAAAACACATTAAAGACAAAGGCCATTTGCCAGGTATTCCTTCTGCTGATGAGGTGAAAGCCAACGGGGTTGATTTAGGGGAAATGAACGCGAAGCTGCTGCAGAAAATAGAAGAGCTGACGCTGCATTTGATTGAGAAAGACAGGCACATAGAGAACATGGAAAGTAGGTTAAAAAAAGTGGAAACCCTATTAATAAAATAACTTAACTATATGAAAAAATTATTCCTCTTGCCGCTCTTATTATCTGCCATGATAAAAGCAAATGCGCAACAAACAGTGCAAACTACATTATCTATAAGTAGTAATGGAGTGAATTCTACAGAGATTTTAATGTACAAAGAAGACAACTCCAGCTACCATAGTCTTTCTTCAAATCATAGTGGTTTTGGCCTTTACAATAGCACAACCAACGCATATTCATTTCATGTAACTTCTAATGACTTTTTTGGAATCGGTACCTCAACCCCTTCACGGAAGTTGGATGTAAATGGAGGTATTAATGCAACAGGATATTACCTGAAGAATTCAGGTTCGTCAGATTATCCTGGGTCATATTTACATCGTTTGAGAGCTGAGGATGGGAATTTCTATGTCGATGGAGATGTTGGAGGTTCAACGTATGCTCCAGCGCTCACTGTTCATAGGCTAGGAAATGTAGGCATAGGGACGGCAGATATGCGTGGATACAAACTGGCCGTAAATGGTAAGGTTCGCGCACAAGAGATCAAAGTAGAAACTGCCAACTGGCCGGATTATGTCTTTGCAAAAGACTATTCTCTCCCAACGCTTCAGGAAACAGAAAAGCACATTAAAGATAAAGGGCATTTGCCGGGTATTCCTTCTGCTGCGGAGGTAAAAGCCAATGGAATTGATTTAGGGGAAATGAACGCGAAGTTGTTGCAGAAGATAGAGGAACTGACGCTGCATTTGATTGAGATAAATGAGATAGTTAAGCGGCAGCAAAACGAGATCAATCACTTAAAAGTTAAATGCGATGAAAGATAAAATACTGTTGCTCATTTTGATGATGCCAATATCTCTGATGGCTCAAATTCTAGGATCTAACCCAGGGGATAATGTAGAGGTGTCGTCTGTAAGTGGAAGCACTACAAACACTTTTATGAATAAGAACTGGCTGTTGCGAATTCAAAGTGGTAATGATTGGACTACTGCCAAACTACATAATGGAATTAGTGTTGATGATTCGTTTCTTGTACCGGGAGTAAATTCCAAAACCTGGTGGGAACGAGACCCGTATCGTAATATTCAATCGTGGGGGAATAACTCAGATTCTTATCTAACGATAAATCAGGGAAAAATTGGCATAAACACAATGAATCCAACAGTTGGTTTACAATTGGGCGATTTAAATGCCAACATTGGTTCAAAGCAAATACTGATACCAGGAGTATATAATTTTGAAAGGCTAATGTTAGGCCATTTGGGCAATGGGAATATGGCTCTGGAGATGGTTAATCATTCTGGAATAGCTTCCTCATATGGAGTCAGACTGATGGCCAATATAGATGCAGGGGCTCAGGGATTAATGTTTCAGTATGCAACGTCGAAAGGCGACTATAATTTGCTGGATTATCAAACTTCATTTTTTATGGGAATTAGTGGCAATGTAGGAATAGGCACAGTAGTTCCATCAGATAAACTCTCAGTAAATGGTAAAATCCGCGCTCACGAGATAAAAGTAGAAACCGCCAACTGGCCGGATTATGTTTTTGCCAAGGACTACCAGCTTCCAACGCTTCAGGAAACAGAAAAACACATTAAGGATAAAGGCCATTTGCCGGGCATTCCTTCTGCCGCGGATGTAAAAGCCAACGGGGTTGATTTAGGAGAAATGAATGCCAAACTGCTGCAGAAGATTGAGGAACTGACGCTGCATTTGATAAGGTTGGAAAAAGAGAATAAAAACCAGGCGCTGCTGAATCAGCAATATCAAAATGACATCAAAATGCTTAAGGCAAAGGTGATCAAATGATAGCCCTTAATCCATTGATTATATAACATAACCTTAGAAATGAATAAATTCTTAACCTTGTTTTTTTTCGGAATTCTTTTTACGCTGTCGGCTTATAGTCAGAACTATGATCATATTCTGAATTATAATTTAAACACCACATCTACCTATGGGGTCAAAATTAAGACTAACCTGCCGTTTGAGCCGGATGGGGGCATGCCCACTATAACCATTAAAGGGTATAACTACGGTACGGCAGATCCTATAAGTTTAACACTGATTTATTACGTTTGGAGGGGCACTCCCGGTGATCCGAACACTTATTACTTCTCTAATCCAATAGTGTCATCTTCAGGCGCTTACACACCGCCAATCTATCTGAGTAACGAGGGTGGCAAAGTAGTTATATTCATCGACGATAGGTCTTACTTCCAAAGGCTTACAGTAAGCGCTTTTGGACAGGGCGATAATGAAACGCTTAGTTGGTTTCAGGGGTGGACAGCGGCTGATGAACCACTTGGCAGTACATATACAGTAGGTGTTCCTTATCGCAATAGGTTTGCAGGAGAAGTTTATATGCCTGGCAATAGTTTGTGGAAAACAGATGGTGTAGGAATAGGAACCGGAGATTTGAGAGGGTATAAGTTAGCCGTAAATGGGAAGATCAGAGCTCAGGAAATAAAAGTTGAAGCTTCACCTTGGCCAGATTATGTCTTCGCAAAAGACTACCAACTCCCAACCCTTCAGGAAACAGAAAAACACATTAAAGACAAAGGCCATTTGCCGGGCATTCCTTCTGCCGCGGAAGTAAAGGCGAATGGGATTGACTTAGGAGAAATGAATGCCAAGCTGCTGCAGAAAATTGAGGAGCTGACGCTGCATTTGATTGAAAAGGATACCGCTTTGAAACTTCAAAAGGAAACTCTTGATGAACAACAGTTACAGCTTAAAAAGCTACAGGAACAAATTAATTCAATCGTTCAAAAATTAAAATAGCCTGATATGAAAGTCCCAATTCTAAGTTTTCTCTCTGTATTTTTTGCTTCTTCAGTTTATGCTCAGGACGCGAACTATAATACGGTAACTACAACCTCAACAGATTCAAACAGTCCGGTCTCCATCAGAATACTTGGACAAAATGATCCTGTAGGAGAGACAAGTGTTAGAAAAATATCTTTTGATTTTTCTGCAGCAGGAAAAGCTCAAATCCAGGCTTATAGAAATAATTCCATGGGAACTACATTGCAATTTTTAACAAATGATGATGGGGATCCGCTTGGAGGTTCCCCATCTATAAGAATGCAGATCAGTCGGAATGGTCATGTTGGCATCGGTACAACTGCCCCTGCATCCAGACTGTCTGTTTTTCATGAATCAGGATACGGAAAGGTGGCTTCGTTTAGCAGTGCGCTTGGTGATGAGCAGGTAGGTATTGGTGCAGAAAGTAACGGTTTTTCATGGGTAGGAACTACATCTAATCATAATTTCCAGATTTACGCCAATAACGATGCAAAGATGTCGGTATTGGCCAATGGAAATGTCGGTATAGGTACTGCTATGCCCAATTCAAAACTGGCGGTTAATGGCAACATCCGCGCTCATGAGATCAAAGTAGAGACGGCCAACTGGCCAGACTATGTCTTTGCAAAAGACTATGAGCTTCCAACGCTTCAGGAAACTGAAAAGCACATTAAAGACAAAGGCCATTTGCCGGGTATTCCTTCTGCCGCGGAAGTAAAAGCTAATGGAATTGATTTAGGGGAAATGAATGCGAAGCTGCTGCAGAAGATAGAGGAGCTGACACTTCATTTGATAAATGAAAATAAAGAAAATACCGAAACCAAGAAAAAATTGAGAGCGTGCGAAGAAAAGATTAAAGCATTGACCGAACTCATATTACCATCAACCCATTCGAACTAATCCAAAACCCTATATTAAAGTTTCAAAATGCAGAAGTTAAAAACGCCTATTTAAGTAAAACTAAGCAGGTTGTCTCTTCTACTAGCGCTGGTGTATTAAAGTAATAAAAACTAAAATAAAATAAATATGAAACTCATCGTTCAGATTTTCATTAGTCTTGTTTTTCTTTCCATTGCAAAAGGTCATGCAGCTAGTGCGGCGTTGAATAACACTTGCATGCTTATTAAATCTATTGATAGCTGTGTTGAGAACCTTTTTTTTAAATCTAATTATTTAAAAAGTCTTCAATATATCGAAGGATGTGTGGAAGGTAGAGAAACAAGTAAAAAAAAGTTTGGTAATTGTATTGACAATATGGTCAGAAATTCGGGAATAAAAAGCTCTGTTTATTATGGTTATATTTTTAGATATCGTAAGAAAACAGATTTTTATGCTGATAAAAAAAATGGTTGTCATGGTATGAGAGAAATAAGTGTAAAAACTTACGCTGGAAATAGCTTACTTCACTAATATTGGCATTATCTAAAAAAACGACGTGCCGGGGCAATTTTTAGCCCCGGCTTTTTTTATGTATTCAGGTTTTTTTGGTTCGGTCGGTTCTTTTTTATGCGTTAAAAGTAGTTTAAACGCGGTTTTTCCGCTCAAAAAAAATATTTTAAAATATTTTCAGAAAAATAACAAAGGGCAAACTGGTTGCCCTTACTATTCTTAGTATTGGAAGGTTGTTCAGGCAAAAAATGAATGGCAGTTATTATGAGAATAGTTTTAACGCAGATCGAAAACACTTATGATTTGGAACTCATGGAACAGCAGTTTTACACTGAACTGGGTATCGCTATCCGTAGCCACAGGAGGTCAAAGAATTTGTCGCAGGATTACATGGCCAAAAAGCTGAATATTTCGCAGACTGCCTATAGTAAAATTGAAGCCGGGAAGTCTGGTTTTTCTGCCTTCAGGCTAAGGCATATTTTTAAACTTTTAGGGATAGATCCGCGCATCATAATTGCACCCATTTTAGAGGGTTGAGCTGAATTGTCATGAAAATATTCCTCCCGGTTATATTTTATAACCTGGGGTTCTTCTTTAGTACTGGGGGTTATGCGAATGTTCTTTTTTGTTAAGAATGAGTGATTTAGCTTTAGCTGTCTAAGTATTTCACTCTTATCACAACAGGTTATGAAGAAAATTTACACCCTGATTCTGGCAGTTTCATCACTTGCCGCAACGGCTCAAACGAACAATGATTTTCCGGTTACGGGAAGTGCCACAATTTATGACTATTCTCCCCGGCTTTATTTAAAAAGGAGCTCGAATGAAGGTGGGTTTATACAAGGGATACAAACGCAGCTTTTGGATGGAACAAACAACTGGTTTTTTGGAGCTGTACATGAGGGCAAATGGACAGTAGGCAAAGGCGATTATCAAAACGAGAAACTGACTGTTTTGAATAATGGGAATGTTGGAGTGGGAAATGATTCTCCTGTAGAGAAACTCGACATAAACGGTCGAATAAAGGCAGGCGATAGGATTTATGCAAATTCCACAGATGTTAATGCGTTAAGCTTGGTACAGGCTTATAACTCTGCAGGAGGCCCTTCTGTTCTTCGTAGCTATTCTGGTACTTCTTACTGGGATTTTGCAGCTAACCAAGGTGCTGGAGGAAACTCCTTATTTATTGGGAGAGGAATAGATTTATCCACAGATAATGCTGCAATTACTGTAGTGTCAAATAACAATGTAGGGATTGGAACTTCCACACCTAATTCCAAACTCGCAGTGAATGGGAATATTAGAGCCCACGAAATCAAAGTAGAAACCGCCAACTGGCCGGATTACGTCTTTGCAGAAGACTACGAGCTTCCAACCCTTCAGGAAACAGAAAAGCACATTAAAGACAAAGGCCATTTGCCGGGGATTCCTTCTGCCGCGGATGTAAAAGCTAATGGGGTCGATTTAGGAGAAATGAATGCAAAGCTGCTGCAGAAGATAGAAGAGCTGACGCTGCATTTGATAGAAAAGGATAAGGAGATAAAACAGCTTAAAAAAGATCGGAAAATTATCGGAAGCCTGCAAGAAAGATTGGAACAGTTGGAAGCCAAAGTAAGTAACCAGAAATGAGAAACTAATAATTAAAGAATAAATGAAACCAAAAGAACAAACGCAAAAATCAATTCAAACAATCATCAATGTAGCTAGTATAGCAGCAATACTATTTCTGATCGTTTACATTTTTATTTTGAAAAATGACCGGATCGTATATGTTGATTCCGGTAAAATCATGAATGAATATAAAGGGGCAATTCAGGCAAAGAAAGCCTACGAGGCAAAGACCAAATCGTGGCAGGCAAACATTGATACTTTAACGCTGGACTTTCAGAATGGCATGCGGAAATATGAAAAAGATATGGCGGGAATGTCAGCAAAAGAAAAGGAACTTTCTAAGCAATTGTTGAATAGCAAACAAAAGCAACTGAACGATTACCAGCGTGCCATACAGGAAAATGCGAGACAGGAGGATGGCAAGCTTTACCAGGGAATTGTTACCGAGATCAATGCATTCCTTTTAAAATATGGAAAAGACCACAATTACAAAATGATATTGATTGCCAATCAGTCTGGTACCATAGCTTACGCAAGAGAAGGCCTGGACGTGACTGCTGAGGTTCTGAAAGAACTAAATAAATAAGCATATGAATCGATTCAGCTATTTGCTACTTGTACTAATACACATCACTGTTTTATTCCAGTCCTGTAGTCCTACAATAAAAAGTAAAGCAGAATTGCAGGCCTACCTGAATGACCAGGATAATGGTTTAACAGAGACTACTCAAAAGTCAGACGTTGCGATAAAAATGACCTGGCAGCCCTGGCAGCTTATTGCAAATAAACTGGGCAGCCCGAAAGACAAAACCAATACAGGTTCATCTCCTTTTGCTGAAAACCTATACTTCATTTTAAGCTTATCTAAAGGCAACAAGGAACTGTTAAGACAATTGCCTTTTGAAACCTATAGTGAAATGGTGCAGGTGCTTTCGTTCAGGATGCAAAATTTCATCTCGGCAGAATTAGGGAAAACTAGTATAGAACCGGTTGAATGTGTATTCCAGCAAACATATGGAATGACAGAGGCCAATATGCTGCTGCTGGTTTTTAACAAAAAAGATGTTGGAGAAGCTGACAACCTAACCATCTCCTTAAAGGAGTTCGGTTTGGGGCTGGGCAATTTAGAATTCCCTTTCAAGCTTAAAAATATCAACCAAATAGAGAAACTGGACTATGGTAAAATTTTATAGATGTATTTTATGCTTTTAAAGAAAAAACGCAGAAACAAGATAACCAGGGTGATTGTAGCATTCCTGTTGTTGTCTATTTTAAACCAGGTAGTTGCGCCTACGGTAGCATTTGCTTTAACCTCAGGGCCAACTGCTCCGGAGGCTACCAGTTTTGAACCGATAGATACCACGGACATGGTAAATCCGCTGACAGGCGATTTTACCTATAATTTGCCGCTGTTGGAGGTTCCTGGGCCTGAGGGTGGATATCCGCTTTCCCTGTCTTATCATGCAGGTATACAGCCCAATGAAGATGCCAGTTGGGTAGGGTTAGGCTGGACACTTAATCCCGGTGCAATTACCAGAAGTGTAAATGGTTTTCCTGACGATTGGGTGGGCACAAATATTTCAAGAAGGGATTATTGGGATGGAGGAACACAAACAACTTATAATATTGGTGTATCACTTGGAGCGCCAGGACCAGCAGGAAATGTGTCTTTTGGACTTTCTTTTTCGCAAGATACCTATCGTGGTTTTGGTATTGGCGCAAATGTAGGACTAGGCTTGGGAATTGGGCAAACGGGCTTGGGATGGAATGTTGGTGTTGGTGTTTCGCCTTTTGGTGACGCTTACATCAGTGCCGGTGTGGATTATGGAAGAGGAATTACAAAAGGCATTTCTGGTAGCATCGGTTTAGGAATTACAACGAATTTTGAGAGTATATCGGGTAACGCTTCAGGAGGGATTGGCTATTCTATACCGTCATCGTCAGGGAAAAGCTATCGAGGATCACTTTTAGGAGCATCAATATCTAGTGAGGGAGGAAGCCCGTCATTTGCTGCCGGAGGTATGTCTGCTTCAACTGAAAATAATAAAGCAGGAAATATTAGTACTTCATCGACAGGCTTTTCTATTGGAATTCCAATTCTTCCATTGGTAAATATAAATCTGGGCTACAGTAAAGTGAGATACTGGTCAGACGAAACAAGTAATACGAGCATTATAGGAAGTTTGACACCGTTTTCAATCGGTGCGCCGGATGATCAGGCTTACGACAATTATGGCCTGCGTGATATGGACGATCCTATTTTTGCCAATATCGATCCAGGAAAAGGGCAAGGTGGAGCATTCCCCGATTTTGATATTTATACCGTGTGTAGCCAAGGTTTGAATGGGAGCATGCGGCCTTATCATTTTCAAGGCCAATTACTTTCCCAAAATAGAAAAGATGCCAACAATACGAGGCTTATACAATATTTTCGTACAAGAAGTTCAGGTAGCTCTCTCTCAGCACAATCCAGATTCAGGTTTGTAAATGACTTTTCAAATTCGTATCGGCAAACATATCCAGACTATTCAAGTGGGAATGTAGATCTCAAGGCAACCGAACCTCCGTTCGATAACAATCCGCAATATGGCAATAGCGATGGTACTTTCGGTTATGAACCACTTGTTGACAAATTGGCAGGGTCAAAATCGATAGAATATTTCACCGCTTCCGGAGGAACAATTATAGGAACCTCCGGATCAGCCTTTATACAACCTACCGCCCATGGTCTTATCAGAAATCTCCATTCATCTGGTAGTGGACATATAGAGGGTTTTAAAATAACAAATTCAAGCGGGGTAACCTATCATTATAACTTACCCGCATATAGCTATGGAGAAGAACTTTACCAGGAAAAAATAGGAGGTAACTCTTCAAATCGTCAAATACGTACTGAAGGTTACGCTTACACCTGGTACCTCACATCTATAACTGGACCGGATTATGTAGATAAGAATAACAACCAGAAATTAGATGAGGGTGATTGGGGATATTGGGTAAATTTTGAGTATGGAAAGTGGTGTGATGACTATGTATGGAGAAATCCCTCTGAGGGCTATCATCGGGACGAAGATAATGCATTTCAGGATGTTTCAATGGGAAAGAAAGAACTTTACTATTTGAATGCTATAAGAACAAGAAGCCATATCGCCATTTTCGAAAAAGAGACCAGATTGGATGCAAAAGGCGCATCTTCGCTTATATTTAACAAAGCGGCTCAAAATAGATATGAGCATACGGAGGGCATATTTGATGCAAATTCTGCCAAAAGTTTAAAGCTTAATAAAATCTATTTGCTGAATACTTCCGATGCTAATTTAGTTACCCCAGGCAGTTCAGGAACTTCGTTTTATGGAAATGTTGTAGATAACAATGATATTGATGCTGTTGGAAGGAGTAATGTTGAGGCAAAAGCAATTCGGGTTATAGATTTTAATTACGATTACAACCTATGTAAAGGAACAACCAATAGTTTTGATCCTTCTGCTGTAAGCCAGAAATCAGGGAAATTAAGTCTGTCCTCTCTGCGCTTTAGAGGCGTTGGGGGGGCTAACCTAACCCCTCCAATCGAATTCGAATACAATCTTAGTGGTGCCGAATTAAAAACTGCCTCTGGTACATTAAGTTCAACATCTTTTTTAAGTTCCAGTAGCACTTTTGAGGTAGGAGATCTTTTAGAAACAGATGAAGTCAGCTCTGTATACTGCGGAGTGATCATTGCTAAAGAACAGACAGGATCAAATTATCTTTATACACTTAAAAAATCAAGGTACAGTGCGGGTTCTACTACTAAACAAGTAAGAACGACTAAAAATCCACCATATGATAAAGATGCTTTTGATATGTGGGGAACGTACAAGTCTGATTATGAGTATTCTCTTAATGAGAATTTTTCAAGATTAACCAGTTCCGTTTCTAACCAATCTTCGGATGTATGGTCTTTAAGGAAAATAAAAACCAATCTGGGATCGGAAATAACAGTGAATTATGAGGGGGATACCTATAACAAATCTGTTCTAAACAAAAATCTGTCGATGATGATAACAGATTTTAACAGAGTTGCTCAAAACTCATGGGTACTCACTATCAATACGAATGGACAGGATCTTAGAAAATTTTATAAAATTAATGATGAACCTGATTTTCTTTTTTTATTAGAATATTATCAACTCATTCCTCCAAATGGTTATGATACCCGTTATACTGTATATTCTCCATTAAATTCTGCAGGTTTTAAACCTTATGTAGAAAATGTTACTGTTAATGAACTTCATATTAAAGTAAGCAGTGAATTTGATTTTCTTATGGATGGGTATTATGATTTATTTGGAAATGGTGGTAGCGCATTGGTCACCGGAAATATAAAGGTCACCGGAGGATCGAAGTATTACGGTGGTGGAATCCGGGTTAAGTCAATGCAGATTGATGACATGTTGGCCAACCAGCACCGAACAAATTATTCATACAATTTATTGGATAATTCCAGTAGCTCTGGGGTAACATCTTATGAGCCTGTTGTTTATGAGGTGGATGGTGCCGCGCAGTACGGACAACTAGCAAAAGATACTTATAGGAATAAGCTTTATCAGGAGATGGATCAGTTGTTTCAGGTTGCGCGTGAAGTACCTGCACCAGGCGTAATGTATGAGTATGTGACGGTAGAGAATGAGGTATATCACCCTGGTTCGCAAATCCCCGTTAAATCAGATGGAAAAACGGTGTATCAGTTTGAGGTTTTCAGAAATAATATGGCTGGAAAAGTTCAGGCTTCAGCAGCTCAAAGTGGTTCAGCAAATGGAAAATCTCAGTCTATAAAAAATCTTGTGTTCAAGAAATTTATAGCCTCATTGGGCGCTTTAAAAAGAACCATCAGATATGATTCTCAAAATAAAAAACTATCGGAGACAATTAACCATTACCTCCACGATGGTTTGGAGAGCCTGTCTCTAGCTGATTTTATGAGTCAGTATGAACAACGGTTAAACCAATTTTATTATCAAGGCCTTTTAAAAGAACGCTATTCTGAGGTAAAAGAAGTAAGACAGAATAATGGATCGTATAATGTGAAGGCCACATTTAGCGCTAAAGAAGAATTCCCAGCTGTTCCACTTGGACAAACAACAAAAGATTACGTGTCTGGTGTTGAAATGGGAACGGAGAACCTGGCTTTTGATTTCTACAGTGGGGCTTTAACAAAAATGATATCGAAAGATGCCTATGGCAATAGGTTCCTAACTGAGATAGAGCCTGCATATAGGAAGTATAGCGCAATGGGACTGAAAAGTATGAACGGAAGCTTTGGAAATATGCTCACTCAGGAAGCATCTAAAACCATTTATAAGGTAAATACTGCGAATCAGTACCAAGGTGTAGTTTCTGCTTTCTCGCAAACATGGTCGAATAATATTAGGATAGACGATGAAAATGGTGATCCTACAACTTATGGGCAATCTGATATTTGGAGAAGCAAAGGAACGTACCAATGGATGAGCCCAGGCGCAAGTGCTAACAATGTTACTCCAATTGGACTGTTTACTTCTTTTAATCATTCTGGTAGTAATCCCTCATCCTGGAAAAAGACGGGTGAAGTAACCAGATATAATGTTTATTCAGCGGCTTTAGAAGGAACGGATATCAATAACCATTATGCTTCGAGCAGAATGGGATATAAAAGTTCAAAAGTGATTGTTAGTGCATCACCTGCAAGGCAGATGGAAATTGCCTACACTGGTGCGGAAGATGCCTTTCTACCAAATGGTAAATTTAGTTCTGGCGTAGCCTTGGGATCGGGTACAATTGACAATTCTGTAGCGCATACAGGCTCAAAAAGTGTGAGCCTGGCTGTGGGAGCCACGGGGCTAACTTATCAGGTTGCTTTATCGGACTTAGATCCAACCAGAAGAGATTATCAAATCTCGGTGTGGGTGAAATCAGCAGATATTTCTAATGCACGTTTATTTTATGAGCTTGATAATCAAGGTGCGCAAATGGTTACCCCTACTTTTCAGAAAACAGCTGCTGGATGGTATTTGCTGGAGATGCGTGTTCCGGCATCTGCTCTTGTTTCAGGAAACAACCTGGTTGTTGGCTGTAAAAATGTTGGTGGGGCTCATGCAATCAATTTTGATGATTTCAGGTTCCAGCCATTCAATGCGCCGACAACCAGCTATGTATATGACAACACAACAGGGCAGGTAACTTATATTTTAGACAATAATAATTTGTTTGTTAAATACGAATATGACGCGATCGGTCGCCTTGTTAAAGTGTATAAGGAAGTGTTAGGTAAATCTGCAATACCACTCGTGAAAGAGATTGCCTACAACTATGCAAAGCCGTTAACTCAATAAATTACTGTTATGTATAAAAGAATTCTTTTCCTGTTTCTGGGTTTAAACTTATGGGCAGGCTTATCATTTGCACAGGATATTCATAGTAGTTCTGCCCTCATCTTACCTCAGTCACCCGCCACAAGTTATGTAGTCGGTTCTGGTCAGAATGTTAGGATCACCTCTTCGCAGTCTGTTACCCTGGGCCCAGGAACCTGGCTTCAGCAAGGTTCAACAGTTAGTATAAAAATCGGGAACTCGCCGATCATTAACCCTGCACCAAATAATCCAGCTGCGGATTTGGATAAAAACTGGGTACAAACCAAATCTTATGACGATGATGGTAATCTTGTTGGGGAGTCGAAATCGTTTTACGACAAGACGGGAAAGGCTTTGCAGAACCAGGTAAAAAGCATCTCTGCTGGTCATGTTTTGGCTAGTCAGCCAGTGTATGACGCTTTGGGAAGGCCAGCGGTACAAACGCTTGCTGCGCCAATTAATAATGCAGGGTTTGCATATAAAGGAGGTTTTGTAACAAATGGCTCCGGTACAGCTTATACTTACGAGAACTTTGATCAATCCAAAACAAATAACCCAGATCCAATAGGGAATAGCGCAGAGGGAACTTTGGGATGGTATTATAGTAACAACAACACTATTGATCCATTTGTACCCGCAACTTCATATCCTTACAGCAGGGTAGATTATTACAAAGACGGCACCGGTGCAGCAAAACGTTCTGCTGCCGTAGGTGAGCAACTAAAAATGGGAGCCGGGCATGAAGAAAGCTCATTTGTAATGCCTGTAGCAAATGAATTGGATTTTTACCTGCAAATACGCAATAAGTTTTTTCCTTCTTCAGTTGTTGGAGAAGTACCGACATCTATGGTTGCTAATGCAGCGCAAAGCATTGTACATGATGCCAATGGAAAGGAGGCTGTTGTTATAGCAGATAAATCGGGCAGTCAGCTGATGTCTGCCAGGCCCGGAACAGACCTCTCTGTAACCAATACCGTAACTATTAACCCCGAGGGCAAGAGTGTACATTACTTTAAGCTGTTAACACCGGGTACGGTAGCGGTATCATCTGGAACCCAGTATAAATTATACAATATGTCTGGGGATGAACAGGAAATCAGCTGGAACGGAAACAGCAGTTTAAGCGCTGGTTATTACAAACTGGTAGCCACAGGTGGGCCAACCGATCTGGTAACTTTTACCTATGTGAATGGTTACACTGATATCAGCTATAATTTTTACAATGAGCTGGGGCAGTTACTTGCCTCAATAGCTCCCAACGGTGTAAAGGCATTAATCACTAATGGATTAAACAGTTACGCCACATTAGGAGATGTTCCCTTTGTAAATACCAATGAATACGACCTTCAGGGTAGGCTCATTGCAGCTACGCAAACAGATGCTGGCCGCACCGAATTCATCTATAGAAAAGATGGAAGTATTCGTTTTTCTCAAAATACACTTCAGCGTAATGCCAGCCCATCCCGTTTCTCTTATGTAAATTACGATAGATGGGGCAGATCTATTGAATCCGGAGAATATGTTTCGGGAACTATTTCCTTTACAGGAGCCAAAACTGATGAGACCCTTCAGGAAAATACTGAAGCCGATGGTGGTTTAACAGGAGGGACAAAATTAGCGCAGGTGAAAACACACTATGATCTGGCCGATAACAGCCATGGTTTGGGCAGTTACCTGCAGGATGAAAGTTTCTTAAAGGGCGCAGTTAGTTTTACTGAAAATGAAAATGTAAAAACCTGGTACAATTATGATGCGGAAGGAAGGGTGTCCTGGATGGTTAAGCGGGTTACGGGCCTTGGAACTAAAACTGTAGACTATACTTACGATGCAAAAGGCAATGTGAGTAAGGTAGATTTTCAGCGGGACAATAATGCCGAGCGTTTTACACATGAATATGAGTACGATGCCGACAACCGGTTAAAGATTGCCTATACTTCGGCTTCAGGCGCTGCCAAAAAAGAACAGGCCAGATATTATTATTACCTGCACGGGCCTTTAAAGCGTGTAGAACTGGCTGAGAATCTGCAAGGGACAGATTATACGTATACTCCGCAAGGATGGTTAAAAACCATCAATCATCCACTGGCAGGAAATGACCCGGGAGCAGATGGCTCACAGAATGGCTTCGGTACTGATGCGTTTGGAATGACGATGGAGTATTTTAATGGAGATTATATCCGAAATAATGTAGGTATTGCAAGTTTGGCAACAGGCGGACAACCCTCGTACAACGGTAACATTATGGGCCAAAGCTGGAAAAGCCAGAAGCCGCAGTCTGTTGTGAGTACTTATGGTGCTGGTGTGAACAACCCTGCAATGGTTACCTACAATTATGATGACAAGTATCAGTTTGACAACAATAAATACGGCGCACCTAATTTTAGCGGCAATAGTTTTACAGAAGTCCTTAACGCCAACCGCGAACATGGTTTGAGTTACGATGCCAATGGAAACATAAAAACGCTCAATCGGACCAATGCAGCCGGAGCAAGTACAGCAGCTTTTAATTACAATTATCAAAGCAATACCAATAAACTGGCCAGTGTAGATAATTATGCTTCGTATAGTTATGATGTGCTGGGGCAGATGACAGGGCAGCAAAGAACCAGTGGACAAGGTTTTTATGTTGAATACGATGTAAATGGCAAAGTAACAGCGATCTACTCGGATGCAGCGAAAACACAACTACGTATTTCCTTTGCTTATGATGAGGCTGATCTGCGGATACGGAAAACAGATCATATTCAAAATGTAATAAGTTATTACTTCCATGATGCGTCGGGCAATGTGCTAGCCATTTATGACAATAAAGGAACTGCATTGCAGCAGAAAGAAATGCCGGTTTATGCTGCTTCCCGAATTGGTATGTACAATAGATCGGGCAACAGTTATCAGTACGAACTCACAGACCATTTGGGTAACGTAAGGGTAGTGTTAAATGGCGCTAAACAAGGAAATGGTCAGGCCGATGTAGTTTATTACTCTGACTATTATCCTTTTGGTAGTCCTTTTACATTGGCTACTAACGATTACCGTTATGGCTACCAGGGTCAATATGCTGAAGTAGATAAGGAAACCGGCTGGAACAACTTTGAATTGAGAATGTATGATCCGGAGATTGGACGATGGATGAGTACAGATCCTTATGGGCAGTATTACTCCCCATATCTGGCAATGGGAAATAATCCAGTGTCCTCTGTAGACCCTGATGGGGGACAGGATAGTGATCCAAAAAATAAGTATAGGAAAAATGGTGATACTTATGAAGGGGAGAATCTAAATGAGGTTAAAATTGTAGCAGAACGTTGGTCGGCTCATAGAGTTTATCAAGAAAGGGCGCAACGAGGCTGGCAAGGGGAAGCCCGTTTTTCTGGGCCAAGAGGTGCTGAGATCAGAAGATGGTATGAAAATCAGATATATGCATATTCATGGAATAAAGACAATCCATTTCAAGATGCAATCTATTCAGCGGTTTCGTTTTATGCGACGGGAGAAGTAGGTGGAGCTGCCATAAAAGGAATATGGAATTTTGGAAAGGCAGCTTATTTAAGTAGATTTGCCCCAACCGTAGGCAATTTATCTGGAGATGTTGCTAGTACTTTTCAATTTGGTAGATACAGTGAAGTGGTTTTGGATCAACCGGTAGTATTATCTCGTTATTATGATAACATTAATGCCTTTGCAAAAGGGAGGTTTATGACTACTAGTTTATCGAAGTTTCGCATATTAGATAGAATTGGTATGGCAATAAGGCCTTCTTGGAATAGTATGACGAAAGTTGCTCACTGGGAACTTCCAGCTGGAACAACTGTATATCGGGGAAAAGCTGCAATGCAATTCCCATGGATTGGAGGTAAAACCCAATATTTTGTTCCAGATCTTGGAAATTTAACAAGAGTTATAAGATGATTAGACTTAGAATTACAGAAGTGAATTTTACTACCAAAGAGAATTGGCTGTTTCGTTTAGTGGACGATGAAAAAAATGAGTACTATATAATGAATCAACTATTTTATGAAGCCCAAAACCTCAAAAGTCCTATTACAAAGAGGGAGTTGGATCAATATGATAAAGGTTACATCATAAAAGCATTGATAAAGCAGTTTGACAACAAAAATGTGGTTATTGAAATCTTGTAGCTAATTTGTTGGTCGAGGGAATGTAAGTTTAAGAGTTTTAGTTAAGCCTCCTTTCCACCCAACGCCAACACCATGCAACTCTAAAGAAAGACGTGTCGGGGCAATTTTTTAGCCCCGACATTTTTTATGAATTCAAGTTTTTTTGGGTTTGGCCGGTTCTCTTGTAGGCCTTTAAAGCAGTGTGAATGCGGTTTTTCCGCCTGAAAAAAATATTTTAAAATATTTTCAGAAAAATAACAAAGGGCAAACTGGTTGCCCTTACTATTCTTAGTATTGAAAGGTTGTTCAGGCAAGAAATGAACAGCGGGTATTATGAGAATAGTTTTAACGCAGATCGAAGCCACTTATGATTTGGAACTCCTGGAACAGCAGTTTTATACCGAACTGGGTATCGCTATCCGTAGCTACAGGAGGTCAAGAATTTGCCGGATTACATGGCCAAAAGCTGAATATTTCGCAGAATGTCTATAGTAAAATGGAAGCAGGGATGTCTGGTTTTTCTGCCTTCAGGCTAAAGCATATTTTAAACTTTTAGGGATAGATCCGCGGGTCAGTCAAAATGGTTTGACCATATGCCTCTTGATTAGTTTCATGTATATCGTAAATTTTCAACGCATCTCAAATAGATCAGCTATGCCATCTTCACCTAGTTCCTCCCATAACATGTCCCTAGCCCATTGCGCTTTATTGGCTTCTGCTTCATCTTGGGAATGCTTTGCTAAGCCACGCAATTTCTGATCGTAATTCCAAATTGCTAAAGAAAGTTTACCAACATTCAACGCCTGGTTAGCTTCGTGGCTTTCCTCAGGAAGGTTAAATTCTAAAATCATTTTCATCGAAGTATTGTTTTTTAAGCTTTTCAGCTAATTGTAAAATATTACATGTCTTCCAGGGAATAACCTTTCAATTCGACTTCATAATTACCCAACTGCTTTTGTATACTGAGTGCCTTGGTTTTCAGTAATTCAATGTTAATCTTTTTGGTATTGCGTTTAACTTCTGCTATAATAGCGGTCTTATCCAGATCGTTAAGTGCAATGATGTCAATTTCATTTTCTCCCTTCCCGTCCCAATAACTTCCTATGGCTGTTATTCTGCCTTCTGCCAGTTTATCTCGAAAATATTTTTCCAGCAGGTGGCCACTGTACTGTGTATAATGTACATTGATATACTCTCTAAGAAGTTCATTCTTACCTAATTCAAGCATGGATTGGTTCGGGTAAATGAAACGGAACCAGAACCTTAAAAAATTGTCGCTAATGTTCCACCTTGATTTACGTGTCTCTGGTTTAGCAAACATCGGCTTGCTCCTGCTTACCAATGAATATTCGTTTTCAAGGTTACTTAAATAGGCACCTGTATTCTTACCAACAATCGAGTCAATCTCTGGTTGTGTCGTTTTACCGGCAGCAATAAGCTGTAAAATGGAAAAATAGGTTCCATATTCCTTTCCAAACTCCGATATCAACAGGTCTTTACCTTCGGAAAGGAAAGGAGAATCTGTACGTGTTACATAATCGAAGATCTTTTTGACAGTAGTAGCCCCCGCCTCCATAAGCAAAGTGATGTATTTCGCTACGCCACCTGTAATAGCATATAAGCACAATAAATCTTCCGGTTTATAGTTAGGGTGATAGTCTTTAAGAATTTCCTTCATTGTACTCACCGGAAAAGGCTTTATAATCATTTTAGAAGTTAAACGTCCAAATAAAGGTTCCTTTCTGTTTTCAAAAATTTTTAGCATCATCGAATAGACTGAACCACACACAATGAAATTCATCTTCGCCTGATCTTTGTATTTATCCCACAGGTACTGAATATCACTAAAAATAGCTGGATTTACATATTCAAACTCCTGAAATTCATCGATAATTAAGGTGTAATGCTTGTCAATCGAATAGACCAATAGCTGTTCAAATACATCACGAAATGATGTCATTGTACCATATATTTTAAAATCCATTGCCTTTTCAATCTCCTCTTGAAATTGGGAACTTAATAATTGTTCATTTTTACGTGAAACGAATAAATATATATATGGCTGATCTTGAACAGAGGCTAACAATAAAGAGGTTTTGCCAATTCTCCTGCGACCAATTATTACTGTAAAACAAGCGGTTCTGGTAGATTGAATCCGGCTGGCAGTTAGTATTTCTAATTCGTTTTGTCGACCATAAAACTTCATAGCGAATTAATTTAACGGTTATTATCTTAATGGTCATTAAATTAATGACTATTGCAAAAGTAGTTATTTTTTGTTGTTTAACAATTTATAAGCCGCTACAATTACAACTATAATGGAGCGCTGCCTGGAGGTGGCGGTCACCGCAGTCAGTTTGCATGGATCTGCTGGCTTACAATCCCAACGGCAATATCAAAAAACGACGGGCCGGGGCAATTTTTTAGCCCCGGCTTTTTTTATGAATTCGGGTTTTTTTGGTTCGGTTGGTTCTTTTTTATGCGTTAAAAGCAGTTTAAACGCGGTTTTTCCACTTGAAAAAAATATTTTAAATTATTTTCAGAAAAATAACAAAGGGCAAACTGGTTGCCCTTACTATTCTTAGTATTGGAAGGTTGTTCAGGCAAGAAATGGACAGCAGGTATTATGAGAATAGTTTTAACGCAGATCGAAGCCACTTATGATTTGGAACTCATGGAACAGCAGTTTTACACTGAACTGGGTATCGCTATCCGTAGCTACAGGAGGTCAAAGAATTTGTCGCAGGATTACATGGCCAAAAAGCTGAATATTTCGCAGACTGCCTATAGTAAAATAGAAGCCGGGAAGTCTGGTTTTTCTGCCTTCAGGCTAAGGCACATTTTTAAAATTTTAGGGATAGATCCGCGCATCATAATCGCACCCATTTTAGAGGGTTGAGCTGAATTGTTATGAAAATATTCCTCCCGGTTATATTTTATAACCTGGGGTTCTTCTTTAGTACTGGGGGTTATGCGAATGTTCTTTTTTGTTAAGAATGAGTGATTTAGCTTTAGCTGTCTAAGTATTTCACTCTTATCACAACAGGTTATGAAGAAAATTTACACCCTGATTCTGGCAGTTTCATCGCTTGCCGCAACCGCTCAAAATACCAACACTTTTCCTACATCAGGAAATGTTGGGATAGGGACGACAAGTCCTACAGAACTTTTAACTGTGTCCGGGATGAATCCAATTCGTGGCACTTTTTTAACTCTTGATGATCAGGCAATAACAGACCGAACAGGGGTACGTATCAGATTTCAATCAAAGGGAATAGCGCATTGGAATATGGGTATTCCCGCAGATGTTGATGCCTTTACCATCAATGGCTGGAGTGGAGCTGCAAATCCGGAATATTTCCGGATAAATTCCAGCGGCAATGTAGGAATAGGAACCGTTTCCCCTTCATCCCTTCTTCATATTAATGGAATAACAAGTGTTAGAAATAATACATTAACAGATGGTTATTTAACTATAAATCCTGGAGGACCAACAACACAGGGCTATATTAATTGGTGGAAGCCCGGAGATATCAGAGTAGCATATATGGGGTACAATGATGGATCAGGTGTCAATAATCTGGGATTAACCCTCGAAAATGCAAGTTTTAAATTAATGGAGGTAATGTCGGCATCGGCACTTCAACCCCAAATTCAAAACTGGCAGTTAATGGAAATATCCGTGCGCATGAGGTCAAAGTAGAAACAGCCAACTGGCCGGATTATGTCTTTGCAAAAGACTACCAACTCCCAACCCTTCAGGAAACAGAGAAACACATCAAAGACAAAGGTCATTTGCCGGGCATTCCTTCTGCTGCAGAGGTAAAAGCCAATGGGCTTGATTTAGGGGAAATGAATGCTAAGCTATTGCAGAAAATAGAGGAGCTGACTTTGCATTTGATTAGGCTGGAAAAAGAGAATGCAAAACAACGTGAAGATATCAATGAACTAAAATCAAAACGCGACTAAGATGAAAACAAAAATGCCTTTTGTGAGCCTTTTTCTTGCATTGGCCCTGCTAATGGTCAATCAAAAGATAATCGCCTCCGGCACCAATTTAACCGATGTATACACCAACCAGGTTGTTTTTCCTGCTGGTTTCCAGGTTGGGGATTATATAGAGTTTTTAGGAGTTTCTCCTGCTGATGCAGGGGCGTCCGGTAACTATGAGATATCGATCTCCTACACTCGAGGAAGTGTCGCAGCAGCTGCCACATATCTGGCATCTATTTCTCATGCAAGTCCTGATATATGGAGAGAAGTTGGCAGGGTTAACAGCAACGGCTACCATGGTATGGGATCTACCGGGCATAACTTCACTATTGATTGTAATACCCAATACGGTTATGCAAGGTTTAGACTAAGGGCCATAAATACTATTGGGGTACTTACGGATCCCATTTATGTAAATGTTAAAGTAAGATCGATAAACCTTAACGGTGGATGGGCATCCCTGAATGTTACCGGAAACGATTTGACCGTGACAAAGCTGTTGCCAATGACAAACGACTGGAGCCTGTATGTCGGGAATACGTCAAACACGAACAGTGCCCATATAGCTATAAAGGCACTGGAAAATGGCAATGTCGGCATCGGCACTTTAATCCCAAATTCAAAACTGGCTGTAAATGGAAATATCCGTGCGCATGAGGTTAAAGTAGAAACTGCCAACTGGCCAGATTATGTCTTTGCTCGCGATTACCAACTCCCAACCCTTCAGGAAACAGAGAAACACATTAAAGACAAAGGCCATTTGCCGGGCATTCCTTCTGCCGCAGAGGTAAAAGCCAATGGGGTTGATTTAGGGGAAATGAATGCTAAGCTGCTGCAGAAAATAGAAGAGCTGACGCTGCATTTGATAGGGCAGAATAAGACCATAGAATTACAGCAAAAAATGAATTCGACATTAAATGAAAAGGTTAGAACCCAGGAAATACGCCTGTCCAATCTTGAAGACAAACTGGGCTTAATTCACAAGAATCAAAAATCTAATTAAAGCTAAGCATATGTATAAGAAACTATTCTCATTATTTGTAGCTTTTGTAGCAGCAGGTAATTGTTATGCGCAAAGTCAAGGGCCGGAAATACCAAAGGTTATTCCACCCTCTCCAAATGCGGCAAACCTTGGTCAGTATATCAATACACCGGTGGGGTTGTATACCGGAACCCCTCAAATTTCAGTTCCAATATGGACGATTTCTGAAGGTAGCCTTAAACTGCCCATTTCTTTAAGCTATAAATCAGGCGGTATAAAAGTCTCTGAAATGGCTTCTTCCAGTGGGTTGGGCTGGGTACTGAATGCAGGAGGTACGATAACCAGGTCGGTTGTAGGTTTACCAGATGAAACGCCATCGGTGGGTTATCCCTATACTATAATTCCAACTCCACCTCTTGATGAGTATGAAACTTTTATCGGCCGCCAGATTTCTACAGGAGCTATAGATGGGCAACAGGACTTGTTCTTTTTTAGCCTGCCAGAGAAATCGGGTAAATTTGTTTTCGATAAGTCGATGACTGTCAGAACCATTCCAAAGCAAAATTTTAAGTTCAGCCATCAAAACGCCACCAATGTTTCCTTTAGCTATGGTGAAAATGGAACCGAAATTTGTATCCCCCAGTGGACAGTGACCGATGATAATGGAGTAATTTATCGATTTGAAGTTTACGAAAAAACCAGTACGTCGGTACGGGAGCTGAGTGGTCTTTCCGCCGGAAATGGATCTAGAACAGTTAACACCTGGTATCTCACAGAAATGACCTCGCCAACTGGAGATAAAATAACATTTGCTTATGATGATGTGCAATTGAGTTACGATTTGCCGCCTAACAGAACCAGTTATTCATTGGTTAGTGGGTCACTTTGGGACCATGAAATGACAGGTACTAAAATTGTTCAAAGACAATTTGTAGAAACAAAGCGTCTGCGTACCATAACATTTTCAAACGGAAGCGTTGAATTTGTGCCCTCTCCAATTGGCAGGGCAGACCTGATTGGAGACAGTGCCCTTGAAAAGATTGTGATTAAAAATAAGGATGGAGCCATCATTAAACAATTTAAATTTCAGTACCAGTATCTGGTTGAAAATACCTTATTGGCTTACAATTCAATTAATTTTTCCGGACAGAACAATTATTTTCAGTCAGGAACTACACTTCCTTCAGAGCCCTTGAAACGCAGACTTATGCTCCAGCAAATCCTGGAGCAGGACAATAACGGAAATGCCCTTAACAACGGCCATCAGTTTGAATACTTCCATGATATAGGTTTGCCCCAAAGAGGATCAGCTTTGATGGATCATTGGGGATATGCCAATAAACCTGAGAGTGAGAGAGAGCCTTTTTTTGTAGGAATGAGTGACCTGGGCTCTATACAGCGTATAAATTGGTACTTAACGGGAAAGGAAGCCAACTTTAACTATGGCAAGCAAGGAAGCCTATCGAGAATTACCTATCCAACAGGAGGGTTTACAGAGTACGATTTCGAAGCCAATGAAGTTGCACCAAGTCCACTTGTTCCACCTGTGGTAACAAAAAGTGATTTTACTGCCGGCTTTGAGTTTACCCATGCAACTTATGGAAAGCCCTGGTATGATGAATATCATCCTTATGAAGTACGGCCGAGTCCAGATGGAATAGGTACAATCCGTAATTATTACACCGAATTCGTCATCAGCGAACGCAAATCCTATAAAATTCAGATCGTGAATATGCCTTACTATCCAAACGGGGGAATGAGCTATTACATAGAAAATGTTAATAACCCGAATGTTGCTATATGGCGGGAGTACTTGAACAATACATATTACCTGACCTTAAATCCGGGTATGTATAGGTTGTATCATTGTCCATCGCCCGGTTTGTTGGCAACGCCAAGTGATCCCAATTATACTGCACTTTATAGTGCATCGATTGAGGGATTATATGAGGTTAATGTAGTTCCTGGAACGCCTGGCGCTCCTTTGAAAGTAGGGGGGATAAGGGTTAAAGGCATCAGCCAATATGATCCTATTATAGGAAATGCTATCAATAAAGCCTATAGTTATGAACTGGATGGCTCATCCGGTCAATTGGTTTCCACTCCACTTTATACTTACCCTCTACTTGCAGAAGCGGGCATACACAGTGCTGAATATAAAGTATTCAATTATAATTCAGTTTATCCGCTGAGTACCACACACAATTCTTATGTTGGTTATGAATTTGTAACTGAAAAGAAGACTTTACCTAGCGGGCAAGACCTTGGGAAATCTGAATACAGCTATATTGGTCCTAACCAGGAACCTGATATTTTATTTAAAAGTGTTGATGCGGTGGTTGGTCCCGGGTTTTCAGATTACCCTAATCCGCCGGTGGATAATCGCGATTGGTTAAGGGGCTTTTTAACCAATCAACAAGACTATGAAAATAAAAACAATACCTATTCCTTGGTTAGAACAGTTTCTAATACATATACCAAATATCTGGAACCCGTTAGTCCTGGGGTAAAAATTGATGTATTTCGTACCTATATTGATATCGGTAAAACCGATGGTATCATTAATTTCTACAACTATAATTCCGGATACATCTACCTGGATAAGTCTGAAGAAACCATGATTAACAATGGTGTAAGCACTAAAAAAACAACCACATTTGAACAAAGCCCGACAAGTTTATTGCCTGTAAGAGAGACCTTGCTGAGCAGTGATGGATCAAAAAAACATACATTCTCTACCTATCCATTAGAATATGCTGCGGGCACCCCATTTATAGACAGTTTGGTTTATAAGAACAATGTAAATGTGCCGATAGAAAAAGTAACTGTTAAAGAGTATGCCAATGGGGATAAAGTGGTATTGTCTGGAAACATTACCAAGTATCAGACTAACCACAAAGGCCTGAAAGATGCTGAACTGGTATTTGAACATCCGGCAGCTACCCCGCTAAGTACTTTTAACTTTTCCAATCGCGGTACGGGTGTGCTTCCTAATACAGGAACAGCAACGACATTTTCAGCGGATGCAAAGTATCAGCAAAGATTGAAATACCAGACCTATGATGATAAAGGAAACCTGCTGAGTGCAAAGCTGGAAAATGGTTCCAGTGTTTGCTACATCTGGAGTTACAACCAGCAATACCCGGTAGCGGAAATAAAAAATGCTGATTATGCTGCTGTAGTAGCTGCCTTAGGCGGAGCTTCTGCTGTGAATAGCTTTGCAATTGGCGCACCAGCCAACAAAGCTGCAATTGATGCATTCCTGGCACCGGTACGTAACCATACTACTACATTAAAAGATGCCCAGGTTACCACTTATACGTATGATGCTTTGGTAGGTATGAAAAGCAGTACAGATGCCAAAGGGCAAACCTCTTATTTCGACTATGATACTTTCCAGCGGTTAAAATATGTGAAAGACCAGAACGGGAATATCATTAAGGCTAACGAATACCATTACAAACCATAAGGCGCTGTACCATGAAAAGATATCTGAATTTAATGCCTGAAAGGGCATGGAAATATATAACTGTTTGTTTGCTGACCGGGTTTACTGGTGCGAATGCGCAGCATATTACTCGTAATGCATATAACAATGAAACCGAAATTAAAGCTACTGGTAGTGTAACCTTGACTGATGGATTTCATATCCCTGCGGGTAAAACGGTAAGGATCTTTACCGGGGCAAGTTTTAAGGAATGCGTGCCTTTTGCTGGAATATTGAGTACAGATCAGAACTATGTGAGTACGAAAATATTCAAAGTTCCGCAGGTATTAACCGATAACGATGTAGCCCTTGCCGGGCGCAGTACCTGCGATGTAAACCAAACGGTGCAGTACTTTGACGGGCTGGGCAGGCCATTACAAACAGTAACTGTACAGGGTAGTCCTTCGTTTAAGGATCTGGTGCAGCCGGTGGCCTATGATGCCTTTGGCAGGGAGCAGTTTAAGTATTTGCCTTATGTGGCAACAGCCGGAAGCAATGGCGCTTTTAAAACTGGCGCTGTAGCAGCACAGGCCGCTTTTTATGCCAGTCCTTCGGCTGGGGTAGCTTCAATCAGCGGGGCATTTTCAGAGATACGTTTTGAAGCCTCACCATTAAACCGGGTGCAGGAACAGGGCGCGCCGGGAACTAGCTGGCAGCTTGCTGCCAATGGCACTGGCCATACCCTAAAAACTGAATACGGCTCAAATAATGCTTCGGCCGCTTATAGCACTACAGGATTTGCCGTGAGGTTATATACTGCGGTGCCTGTAACGGCCAGCGGTCAGGAGCACCAAAGAACCCTTTCCGGAACAGGGTATTATACAGCTAACGAGTTGTACCTGACCATCAGTAAAGATGAGAACTGGGTAAGTAACGATGGCAAGGCTGGAACGACAGAAGAATACAAAGATAAGGAAGGCCGTGTGGTGCTGAAACGCTTGTTTAACCGGAAACCAGACAATAGCATTGAGACCCTGAGTACCTATTACGTTTATGATGATCTGGGCAACCTGAGTTTTGTGTTGCCACCGGGCGCTAACCCAGATGCCGAAGCAGTGCCTTCAGCAACTGTTCAGGACAATTTCTGTTACCAGTACCGCTATGATGGCCGAAAGAGGTTGATAGAAAAGAAAATCCCAGGCAAGGGCTGGGAAGATATGGTATACAACAAGTTGGACCAACTGGTGCTGAGCCGTGATGCAGAACAGCGGAACAGCCAAAAATGGCTGTTTACCAAATATGATGCTTTGGGCAGGGTAGTGATGACTGGCCTGCATTCCAATGCAACCGAAAGAGTCAACTTGCAGCCGCTTGTAGATGCGCAGGGCACTTTATGGGAAAGCAGGGATAATGCCAATAGCAATAGCACAGGTACGGGTTATACGAATTTAACCTTACCAAACACCGGTATTGAAACCTACTTAACCATCAATTATTATGATGATTATGATTTTCATGGCAACAGTTTTCCTCCGCCTAATGGGACAACCCAAATGCCTGCGGCAAGAACAAAAGGACTCCAGACCGGTAGTTTTGTATACCAGTTGGGCAGCAGCACTACCCGTTACCTGAGCGTAAACTATTATGATGAAGAAGGAAGAATAATCCGCACTGCAGCAGATAACCATTTGGGTGGTAAAGATTATGTAGACAATACCTGGAACTTTGCCGGAGAACTGACAGCCAGTACCAGAAGCCACACCGGTGCTTCTGGGCCGGCTACTACGATTGCTACCCGTTATGATTATGACCATATGGGCCGAAAGCTTGCCACGATGCAATCCATAAACGGGCAACCCGAAGTGGTGCTGAGCAAACTGGCTTACAATGAAATTGGTCAGCTGCTGAAAAAAGAACTGCACAGCAACGATAACGGCGGCAGCTTTTTACAAAAGACGGATTATGCTTATAACGAAAGGGGCTGGCTGAACAACACCACCTCAGACCAGTTTAGCATGAGGCTGAAATATGATGTGGGAACTTATCCTCAGTACAATGGGAACATTGCCAACCAGGAATGGGGAGCAGGTAACAGTTATCCGAATGTTTACACTTATGATTATGATAAGCTGAACCGTTTAAAAAGCGGTGTAAGTACAGGTGTGGTAATGAGCGAGTTCCTGACTTATGATGTGATGGGTAACATTGCTTCGATGAATAGGGATGGTGCCGGTGTAAGTACTTACAATTATGCAAATAACGACAATAAGCTAACTAGTATCAGCGGCCCACTTGCAACAGGTACTTATATGTATGACCTGAATGGCAATGCTACTACCGATGGAAGGACTGGGGTAACGATAGGGTACAACATCCTGAACTTGCCATCTACTGTAAGCAAATCAGGCCTAAGCATGAGTTATGTTTATGATGCGGCGGGCGGTAAGCTAAGGAAAGTAAGCAGCAGCGAAGCCACCTCTGATTATGTGGATGGGATACAATACACTGGAGGTGCAATTGATTTCATTATGACCGAGGAAGGAAAAGCCAGGAACAATGGAGGCACTTATGTTTATGAGTACAACCTGACGGATCATTTGGGTAATGTAAGGTATACTTTCAATCAGCATCCAAGTACCTATCAGCTTCAACAGTTACAGGCAGATAATTATTACCCTTTCGGAAAACAGAGGGTTGCAAGTGCAGGAGTAAATAAATATCTTTACAATGGCAAGGAGTTGCAGAATGAGCTGGGACAGCTCGATTATGGAGCGAGGTTTTATGATCCGGAGATTGGAAGGTGGAATGTGGTGGATCCGTTGGCGGAGAAGTTTTTATCTGTTAACCCCTACAATTATACAGATAACAATCCTGTAAACAATATCGATCCGAATGGTATGGAAACATATTATGGGGAAGAAGCGCAGGGAATGTTTCGACAAATGCAAACTCAAATGGCTTCCAGACCTCCAGACGAGTATTATATCGATGCTAATGGTAATAGAACTAAGGTTAGTAATAAGGGAGGGACTGTCTATGATTATTATAATTTTGCAGCCGGGACAAATGACCCCCTATCTGGTAAAACGCTAGTTGTTTCTCACTCTGATGAGAAGACTATCCCTGTGAATGGTAAAGTGCCAAACTTGCAAGCGAAGAAGTATTTAGATGCTGCAGCGTCAATAAATAGTGGATTAGGAAATATTGCTGAAGCAGGTGAGATAGTAGTTTCCTCTTCATTTTCTGCGAGTTCAAGGGTTTTATCGACTTCAAAAGTTCTTGGTGTGTTGAAAAATTTAGGCACTGCAACTTTTGTAACTGAGGGTGTTATTGAAGTTGGTCTAGGTGTCACCGGAAATCAAACAAAAGGTGAAACTATGAAGAATGTTGGGATATCAACAATAGCTTGGGGAATTAGTTCCGTAGCTTCTGCAGGAGCTGGATTTGTTATCGGAGGAGGGCTTAAGTTGGCTACTCAGGATTTAAAATTAAAAGGAAATTATTCGAGTAATCCTATGATTAAACAGGCTGATGCAACAAGATATGTTATACCAATTATTAAATAGAAGTATGTTAAAAAAAATGTATTATTTTCTTCATAGGGATATTGAAAGAGCAAATAAAGGCGGTCAGTCGGCTTTTAATGCTTACATTGGGCTGTCTTTTTTTTTGTATTTATACCTTGGTTCGTTGTTTGGTATCATTAATTTTTTTTTAAAAATGAACATACCTAGAAATGATGCGATGCTCGTTTCATTAGTAGCTTTTGGTGTGATACTTGTGTATAATTACTTTTATCTTTTGCGAAAAACAGAAGAAATAACTTTGAAATACAATAATTTGTCCGCCGCAAATAAAAAACTAGGCTCCATATTTATATGGAGCTTTATAATCATTTCTCTATGCCTTTTTTATATAGTTTTACAAAATTTTGTGGAATAGTTGGATCATTTCAATTTTTTAATGGATCTAACTAAAAATTACAGAATCCCGGTGGACCAGCGTTATCTCATAAAAATAAAACATCTACGACGGAGGTAGGCGCATTTACGAAAGCGTATTAGAAGAGGAACAGGGATAACATGGGTATTTCGGTAAATGTTTGCCAATAGCTGCCTTTGATCGTTGTTTTACGGATACGGGAGAAGAAAACATTACAATTAAGTCTGGAAAATAATAGATTATTATTATGTCATTAGATATTTTAGAAAAGGAGGGTGTTTCCTGAACTGTGTCAATAGTGTAACTTTAAACTATCGACATAACAATGGCAACACAAGAAGATTTTGACTTCGAGAGCTTCAAAAAGGAAGCTATAGCTGGCTTATATGCCGGCAAAAAGATGACCGGCACAGATGGCGTACTGGCCCCGATGATGAAACATTTTCTGGAATCGATGATGACCGGGGAGCTGGAGCACCATATTTCCGAGAGTAAACTGTCCGATCAGTCCAACCGTAAGAATGGTAAAAGTAAGAAGACAGTACGTAGCCTGAGTTCGGGAGAATTCGAGCTTGAAACGGGCCGTGACCGTCTGGGTACCTTTGACCCAAAAGTTGTCCCCAAGCGCCAGCTGATCATTACCGAGGAACTGGAAGGAAACATCCTCTCAATGTATGCCATGGGCATGAGTGCACGTGCGATGCGGGATTATGTGCAGGAAATGTATGCCATGGATATCTCTGCTGCTGAGATTTCCAGGATTACAGATAGTGTACTGCCTGCGGTACAAGAATGGCGCAATCGTCCACTAGAAGCCGTTTATCCCTTTGTATTCCTGGACTGTATGTTTTTTAAAGTCCGGGTAAACGGCGCGGTGGAAACCCGTGCCATCTACAATATTCTGGGCGTGGATATCGAAGGTAAGAAGATGTGCTAGGCCTTTACACCGCTGAAAATGAGGGCGCGAAATTCTGGCTGTCAGTGCTTACCGATCTGAAAACGCGTGGCGTGGAAGATATCCTGATCGCCTGTATCGATGGGCTCAAGGGCTTTCCTGAAGCTGTGGAGGCGATCTTCCCAAAGACCAGCGTGCAGCTTTGCATCGTTCACCAGATCCGTTCATCTATGCGCTATGTTCCTGAGAAAGACAAGAAGGCAGTAATGGCTGATATGAAGCCGATCTATCAGGCAAATAACGAACAGCAGGGCTATGAAAGACTGCTGGAGTTTGAAGATAAGTGGGGCAAGAAATATCCCCTGAGCTGCAAGTCTTGGTTGGACAACTGGGTCAACCTGTCGGCATTCTTTGAATACGACCAGGTGATCCGCAAGGTCATTTACACCACCAATCCGATTGAAGGTGTACACCGCCAGATCCGCAAAATTACCAAGACTAAAGGGGCTTTCCCTTCCGAACAGGCACTGATGAAACTCATGTACCTGGTCATTAAAAATATTAGCAAGAAATGGACAATGCCAATCCATAACTGGAGACTGGCATTCTCGCAATTATACATTAAATTTGGTGAGAGAATTCTTCAGGAGAACAGAGGCTTCTGAGAGGCGTTAATTTTGAATGACACAGTTCACGTTACACTCCCATTGTGTAATGCAGGAATGATTTCTAATTCCTTTTGTCGGCCATAAAACTTCATAGCGAATTAATTTAACGGTTATTATCTTAATGGTCATTAAATTAACGACTATTGCAAATAGTAGTCATTTTTTGTTATTTATCAATTATAACCCGCTACAATTACAACTGTAAGCAAATGTGCCTCCTAGCCCTCAAAGCCTTATTTACTGTATTGATCTGATTCTGCACGGTTTTTTGCGAAACACCCAGCCGTTCGGCTATTTCACTGGTAGAGATTCCTTCTGTATAATATGCATGGATCTGCTGGCTTACAATCCCGATGGCACGATTCGAGCTATAGTACCTTCCCCTCTTTTTGAGCCTTAAGGTTAATTCCGGCACCAATGGCCAAACCCAATCCCAACCCCAGGGAAAGTCCGAGTGCAATGTTTTTCATGGCCAGTCCGATAGACATTCCGATTGCTACGCCCAATGGCATCCATACCGCCATGTAGTAACCATTTGGCACTATCTTGTGCTTTTTCATCAGCATGCCCTTATAGGTCGAAAGCTTTCCGGTATAGTTTTTTGCGGATAATCGCTGCTCATCTGCCGGAGTCGGCAAGCAGGAGATCAGTTCTTCGGTATCTTTTTTAAATTCCGAAAACTGTTGTTCGTTGCTGATCTGATCCGGCACTTTAAGAATTGCGCTTTCAATAAAGGCTATCTGATAACGCTTTCGCTGTTGGTCGGTCAGTTCTGCTGTTTTGTTTGCTAAGGCTTGCCGGGCCTCGGTTTGCCAGATGTGGTTGCCGTTCATTAGGGAAGGTTTAACTCAAATATATCAAAAATAAATTCATGTTTTTCTTACCAGGATATATTCCAATTTGTAGTTGTTTGCGTTGTAACCACTCCACTTCTAATCTTATATTTCTGTTTTTAAAATTTATTTCAATAATTAAAATATTTATATATTTGCGATGGTAATACTGATCAAAAAAACAATACAGGAGTTTGCACTTAAATATCCTGCGTCAGCGCCAGCATTAAACAAATGGTATGATGTTGTAAGAAAAGCGAATTGGAGCCATTTTTCTGATGTTAGGAAAGACTTTAATAGTGTAGACTATATTGCAAACGATAGGTATGTATTTAACATTAAGGGCAATGATTTTAGAATAGTGGCTATGATCTTTTTCGACAAGCGCACCGTTTTTATTCGGTTTGTTGGAACACATCGTGAGTACGATAAAATTGATTGTTCAATAATTTAATAGTATGATAAGCAAAATAAGAACTGAAGCACAATACCATCAGATAATGCAATTGATAGAAACATTCATTAAGAAAGCTACAGATAATGGTGGCTTTCATACGCTTACTGAGGCCGAATCTAACGAATTGGAGCAGCTGAGTGTATTGGCAGAGCAATATGAAGACCAGGTATTGAAAATTATGCCTATTCCGGTCACTATTAATGCTGTTATTCAGCATAAAATAAAAGAATTGAATATTACTCAGGCAAAGCTTGCTGATTTATTGGGTATTGGAACCTCCAAGTTATCTCAGATACTTACCGGCAAACGTGAGCCAGATGTTCCATTTTTGAAAGCCGTACACTTGAAGTTGGGAATCAGTGGTGATTTTTTGCTGGAAAGTGTGTGATTTGCACACTGCTATTCTACTTTAGTTATTGGATTAAAAGTTGTATTTTTGATTATGGCAACATATCGTTTAGATCGGACATCCTTCAAAGCGCAAACAGTCAGTGAGGCGGCCGACCATGCAAGCTACTACAAAAAGCTGAGCTGGGTTGAGCGTTTAAAAATAGCTGCTTATCTAAATAGCGTTGCTTTTGATTATGCGGAGGGACATCCGCCAAAAATTGACAAAACAAAGTTTAGAGCGCATTCCAGATCAGCTAATGGGTAATATATTTAATGAAGATTTCAGGGATTTTTTAAATGCCTTAAATAGAAACAACGTAAGGTATTTACTAGTTGGTGGCTTCTCTGTAATTCTTCATGGATATTCCAGAACAACCGGTGATATGGATATATGGGTTGAACGTACATCTGCAAATTATCATAATTTAAAAAAGGCTTTTGCTGATTTTGGAATGCCTGTTTTTGATATGACCGAACAGAATTTTCTATCACATCCGAATTGGGATGTGTTTACTTTTGGCGTACCCCCGGTTGCAATTGATATCATGGTTCAGGTAAAGGGACTAGGCTTTAACGCCTGCTTTGATAATGCTGTTTTTTTTGAGGATGATGATCTTCAAATAAGAACAATTCATAAAGACAATCTGATCCAAGCTAAACGTTCGGCAGGAAGACCTAAAGACCTGGATGACCTCGAAAATATAGGCTCTTAATGTTTATCTGGCTTAAGTTGTTGAATTTTCTACAATAACTGAAACTTATCCAAATTATTGACAGAACATCCAAGGTTCTGATTTCTATTTCAATTGTTTGATTTACAAATATTTATAAAAATTAAATTCCTGTTTTTCTTACCAACGTATCACTGAATCTGTATAGACTTGTAAAAAGAAACTTATAGATTATGGACATACAACTTGGTTTAAAGAAGATATTAAAGAAAGGTATACTAACATCAGAACTTGAGTTTGAGAGAGCGTCGATCATTGATCGCAAGTTACGATTGTTGGTAAAAGAGCATCCCGAATTAGCCGATGACTGCAATCGCTTGCTTGATATACTCTATGCTTATGAAAAACAACATTGGAGCGGTAATAAAATAGCAGCCAGTCAAATCGAAGAAAATGATATCGCTGAACAAATTGCCGAATACGAAAATAAGTTCTACAAACAATGCAGTGGAGTTGATAGGGGCTAAAATTAAATGGCCTGATACTTATAAATAAATTGTTCAGCATTGTTATGGATGTGTATCTTTGAAATTGTGCAAAAGCTAAGCAGTCATATCAGAAAATACAAACGCATTGCCATACTGTGGCTTATTGTGTTTTCGCTGGCACCCTGCACTGTAAAAGAAGCCTGGCTTTCTACGTTTGATATTGACTATTCAAAGCCGCTTAACCAAAGCCGTACCACCGTAGGGCAACAGTGCCAGTTCACGAATGCCGAACAAAACACAGTTTCCCTGGTAAAAAAAGTCAGATTCAACAGGGAACCGGCTTTTTCGGATTCTTTAGTGAAAAACGATCTTGTTACTGCAGCAGAAGCAATTGATACCCGGAACCTGGATAGCTTTTCAGGCAACAGCCCTCCAAAATATATTTTATACAAACGTTTAAAGCTTGATGTTGCGTAGCCTTTGCTACCGTACAATATCATTTTTACACGTTTAATAAAATATCAATTCAATGAAACATTCACATACTGCAGCTACGGCCAGCCTGGCCGGGCTTTTCACTTTGTCTTTGCGCTGGGTTCTCGGCTGGACATATTTCTCGGCTTTCTGGCGCCGGTTGATCTTAGAAAATAAACTCATACCTGAGGAGGCCGGTTATATTGGCGAAAAATTTAACCATTTCCTTCCCAATGCCCTGGGCATTAAACCCATTATTGAATACCTGGTTTCCAACCCGGATGAACTGCAGCTGGCTATGGTTGTATTTACTATTGTAGAGGCCATTGTGGGCCTGTTCATTATTCTAGGGCTGTTTACGCGCCTTATGAGTATAGGCGTTGTGATGCTGGCTTCGGGAATCCTTCTGGGCTCTGGCTGGTTGGGCACCACCTGCCTGGATGAATGGCAAATTGGGGTGCTGGGCATAGCCGGTGGTTTTACCATTTTCATGAGTGGCAGCGGGGCCTGGTCACTCGATCATTTCCTGATGAAGAGCTATACCTTCACCCATAAAAAATGGTTTGCCTTTACTGGTTCAGGTTTATTACCTGTTAAAAACCTGCAAGTGCCGGTATTGCTGGCTTCCGTTTTCATTTTTGGCCTTACGCTGTTTACCAATCAGTATTTTCATGGCGGGGTTTGGGGCAAGCTGTACAACAAATCTGTTAAGCCTAAGGTAGAGATTTCAGCTATCCGCTATAGCAATTCAGAGCTGGTGTTCCGGCTGTTCCGTACCGAAGGTGCAGATGTGTATGGTTCTTTTCTAATCGGGATCGAAATTTTGAACGAGCAAGGGGAGGTTGTCAGGTCTCTTGGCCAGAAAGAGCTGGCAGGTTTCCCGGCACACAAGATCAGAAACCACTATGTAGCCAAAATTAAACCTGGAAAACATAGCCTGGTGTTACCGCTTGGTGCAAAAGCTGATCTTACTATAGATATCAATGGGCTGGCTTTAAACGAAAACCACTCCATTAAACTGACGGATATTAGTGGTGCAGAATGGCGGGCTGATATTAGAGACTAGTGATGCGGTGGTTTTACTATGGCTAGCCGGTTAAAGCATATTTAAACCGGTATTGGGCTATAGTTGAACCACCTGGAATTACAGCAACCCTAGCCTAAGTATGGTTTAACAATAGAGGAAGTGTGCTTGAACAGGCCATGCACAGGAGAAAGAAAGGAGCAGAAATGGGCGATGAGCAATAAAATCTGGTTAGCCTGTGGCGCTTTCTTTCTTTTCCCTGATTTCGTCGTACAGCTCAATTACCTTCTTTTGAAGTTCAATAAGTTCTTCCTCTTTTTTTGCCAGCTTAATTTTAAGTTGTTTTACGCGCTGGTTGTGCAGCATCTGCGGGCTTTCGCCCTCTTTTGCCATCAGGTCCATCAATGTAGTGTCCAGTATAACCGCAATTTGCATCAGCCTTTTGATGTTTACATCAGTAATACCATTCTCAATTTTAGAAAACGCAGGAATAGAAATTTTTAACTGTTCCGCCATTTGCTTCTGGCTCCATCCTTTCTTTTGTCTGAATGTCTTGATGTTTTTACTTATTGAGCTCATTGGTTTCGTTTGAGGATATTGGATTATCAATTAAGTAACAATATTCAGGCCTAAATTTTTAAAAAACATAGGTTTATGAAATAAATAGCTAATATTATGGCATAATAAATGTTAGGTTATGAATTTTACATGCGGATTGTAATTATGCATAATTATTTTACATTTGACTAATTTTAAAATTTACATTCCGGGGGGAAATAAATGAAGAAAAATCTACTAATTGTCCTATTAATTCTACTAAGTGGGACCGCATTTTCGCAAATGAACGGCAATTACAACTACAGTCTGGCCGTATACGGATTTAGCCAGATGCAGATGCCAAAAATTTTAAACCAAAAGAATTCCGACAGGTTTACCAATGCAACCTTCCATGGAGGGATGATCAAGTTTAACGACAATCAGATCAATTACCGTTTGGGGGGCAGTTACCTGAAAAAAGATGTGAAGCTGGTGAACAATTGCGTGGGCTGCCAGGAAGCAAGCGGAGAAATGAAAGATTACGCGTTTAAAGTTGGGTTTGAGAAGAACATGAACTTTGCACGGATACAGCCTTACGTGGGTTTCGACATCGGGTTCCGGTTCAATAAGTTTGACGGTTCATTGGTTTCCACCAATGATGCGTTGAATTCGCAGACACCTAGTGCTTTGGCGCCTAATGGCGTAGAAACAACCAAAACTGGTTTTACAGCGGCACCCTTGATCGGGATAAAAATTAATCCTGTTCCTTTTATCTCTATTTTTGCGGAGAGTAGCCTGGAGATGTTTTATTCGTATGAAAGGCAGGAAACGATTGCTGCAGGTGAGCGGTCTTTAAATAAATATAATAAGTCTGAGTTTCTGTTGAACCCGGTAACGGTTGGGATACAGGTACACTTGGGGAGTAACCGATGATTACTTCAGTCACAATTTTATCACATATGAATATAATTAATATATTTGCAACCGAAACTAAAAACTAAACATTTTACCCTATGAAAGTTGAGTTGAACAGTGAGAATTTTAACGCTTATCATCTAAAATAACCCATTACCCTCTCTACACACAAATATGAATTTTAAAAGAACGATAACTGCAATATTATTTCTCTTTGCCGTTCTGGTCACGCAGACCGCCTTTTCGCAGTCGAATTATTCTGATATCAAAGTTGATGATTTGTCTGATGCACAAATCAGGCAGATGATCCAACGCGCGGAATCTATTGGATATAATGATGCGCAACTGGAACAAATGGCAAAAGCCCAAGGTATGAAGCAGGAAGAAATTGAGAAACTGCGCTCCAGAGTAGCAAAGATTAGAGCTGGCGGTGCTGATTCTAAAAAGTCGGGGGAAGAGATAAATACTGATGAGGTTAAAGAACGCCAGGTTGTAGGGATGGATAAAAAGGAGGCATCGGAAAAAAAGGACCCGGTTAAGGTTAATATTCTCGAGGACTTGCGTCCAAAGATTTTTGGTTCAGAATTATTTTCAAATAGTAATATCTCGTTTGAGCCAAATTTAAGGATGGCGACTCCAAAAAATTATGTAATTGGTCCTGACGATGAGTTGCTTGTTGACCTGAGTGGTGATAACGAAGCAAATTATAAATTAAAAGTAAGTCCTGAAGGAATTATTCGTTTGCAATATGCAGGTCCTGTTTCTGTTGGTGGTTTATCCGTTGAACAGGCGACTGCCAAGATCAGAAGTAAACTTGCGGGCACCTATCCTGGTTTGAGAAGTGGTCGTACCAGCGTTGCTGTTAATCTCGGAAATATCAGGAGTATTAAAATAACCTTAGTGGGGGAGGTTGTAAAACCAGGTTCCTATACCTTGTCTTCTCTATCGACCGTTTTTAATGCCCTGAATGCTTCTGGGGGGCCTAATGCTAATGGGTCTTTCCGTAAGATACAGGTTGTACGAGGCAATAAGGTGGTTTCTACCATAGACGTATATGATTTCTTATTGAACGGAATTCAGCAGAATAATATTCGATTACAAGACCAGGATGTAATTAATATTCCGGTTTATCAGAGCCGGGTTGAGATTACAGGCGAGGTTAAGCGCCCGGCATTATTTGAGGTTCTGAATAATGAAAGCTTACAGGATGTAATTAGGTTTGCTGGTGGTTTTACCAATCAGGCTTATACTGCTAATATCAAAGTCCTTCAAAATACAAATAAGGAACGAAAAATTAGTGATGTAAATGCTGAGCAGTTCACAACCTATGGGCCTTTAAATGGTGACAAGTACATCGTTGAGACCATCTTAGACCGTTTCGAAAATAGGGTTGAAATAGCAGGTGCAGTTTTTCGTCCGGGTAAGTTTGAATTGGAAAAAGGATTAACTTTGAAAGGCTTAATTGCAAAAGCAGATGGTTTAACGGAAGATGCTTTCTTGAATAGAGGTTACATCAATAGATTAAATCCCGATAATACATTTGCTTTAATTTCTTTTGACGTGGCCAAAATTATGGATGGTTCCCAAGAAGATGTTGCATTACAACGGGAAGATAAGGTAACAATTTCGTCTTTGTTTGATTTAAGAGATGAATACAAGATTACCATTCAGGGCGAAGTCAGATCTGGAGGAACTTTTGATTATGCAGATAACATGACATTAGAAGATGTAATCCAGATGGCTGGTGGTTTTAAGGAAAATGCTACACCGAGGAGAATTGAGATTTCCCGCAGGATAAAGAATAGTGATGCGAAATCTGAATCTGCAAAGACAGCTCAGGTATTTACAGTTGGAGTAGATCAGAACCTGAAGGTAATGGATAAGAAATTTATATTGAAACCTTTTGACGTGGTATCAGTTCGGAGTTCTGAAGGGTATCAGGTGCAAAAACAAGTTAAGATAGAGGGAGAGGTTTTGTATCCTGGTTTATATACTATTACCCAGAAAAACGAAAAGATCTCTGATCTGGTAAAAAGAGCTGGTGGCTTAACACCTGTTGCTTATGCCGAGGGAGCTTCTTTAAAAAGACCAGGTGCTGAGAAAGTAAATCCGGGAGATCGAAATGCGATAAATAATCAAGAGGAAGACAAAAAGAAGTTCTTGAATCTGAAACGTGTTCAAGAAGCCGGTGTGAAGGATACAGTGAAGGCAGAAATTGAGCAACAATTGATACAATCGGATCTGGTGGGGATTGATCTGGAGAGAATTTTGAAGAAACCTCAATCCAGATATGATTTAATTGTGGAAGATGGAGATGTGATTAGAGTGCCGAGGCAATTGCAGACAGTGAAAGTTACCGGAGAGGTTTTAAATCCGAACAGTATTGTTTATTTGCCGGGGAAAAGCTTTAAGCAGTATGTAAATGGTGCTGGTGGATTTACTTCTAGCGCATTAAAAAGAGGGGCATATATTAAATATGCAAATGGATCAGTTGAAGCAGGAAGTAAGTTCTTGTTCTTTAATAACTTTCCTAAGGTAAAACCTGGTGCGGAAATATTGGTGCCGAAGAAAGCTGAAAGAGAAAGAATGACAGCACAAGGATGGATTGGTATAGGAACAGCGATTGCATCGTTAGGGGCTATTATTGTAAGTTTATTAAGATAATTTATAATAGATGAATTTGGAGAATGTTAATTCCAGAATTTCAACAACTTCAGACGATATCTCGTTGAAAGAGTTACTTTTAAAAGTAGGAGAATGGTGGCGTTATTTGCTTTCCAAATGGATTATAGTTGTTGGTTTTGGGATAATTGGAGGAGCTTTAGGTTTCCTCTATGCTTATATGAAGAAGCCAAATTACGTAGCAACCACAACTTTTGTGTTGGAAGATGACAAAGGAGGAGGGGGACTTGGGTCTTTGGCTGGTCTAGCTTCAATGGCAGGAGTTGATTTAGGAACAAGGGGAGGCGGGATTTTTCAAGGAGATAATATTCTAGAATTATATCGTTCTCGAAATATGATAGAGAAAACTTTGCTCAGCTATTGGAAAGGTAACGAACTTCTTATAGAACGTTATATTACAGTTAATAAACTTAAAGAAAATTGGGCTAAAAGACCTGAACTTATGAAACTTCAGTTTGTTTTAGATAGTCTGGAATTAAATAAGCCCGACGTTGAAGGATTGAGACTTAGAGACAGCATCATTGGGGACGTTGTTGAGAATATTCGTCGTAATTATCTTTTTGTGAGTAAACCAGATAAGAAGTTAAGTATTATTAGGGTTGATGTAAAATCGAAAGATGAATTGTTTGCGAAATCTTTTAATGACATTTTAGTAAAAAATGTAAATGAATTTTATATTCAAACAAAAACTAAAAAATCATTAGAGAATGTAATTATTTTACAGAAAAAAACTGACTCGGTTAGGAATGTCATGAATGGAGCGATTTACTCTGCAGTTGCCGTAAATGATGCAACCCCAAATTTGAATCCTACTAGGCAAATACAACGAGTAGCTCCAGCGCAAAAAGCACAATTTTCTGCTGAAACGAATAAAGCTGTTTTAAGTGAGCTCGTTAAAAATTTAGAGATGAGCAAGATTTCTCTTTTAAAAGAAACTCCATTAATACAAGTAGTTGATCAACCGATTTTTCCATTAACACAGGAGAAATTGGGAAAAGCTAAAGGGTTAGTTATTGGGGGAATTTTATTTGGAGGGCTGATGGTCTTTTTTTTGATATTGAGAAAGGTATATAGAAATATTTTATTAAATGATTGAATATAAAATTGGAATTATTGGCTTAGGATATGTTGGACTTCCTTTGGCCGTGGAATTTGGTAAAAAGTATGAAACTTTAGGTTTTGATATCGATAACAAGAGAATCGATGAGCTAAATAACTATGAAGATAGAACATTAGAAGTAAGTGCTGATAAATTAAAAGAGGCTAAAAAACTTAAATATAGTTCTTTTGCCACTGATTTGGAAAAATGTAATTTTTTTATAATTACTGTACCAACTCCGGTTGATAAATATAATAAACCTGACCTCACTCCATTAAAAAGAGCCAGCCAAACGATTGGGAATGTACTAAAAAAAGGAGACGTGGTTGTATATGAATCTACCGTTTATCCAGGAGCAACAGAGGAGGAATGTGTTCCTGTTTTAGAAGAAACATCTGGTTTAAAATTTAATAGAGATTTTTACTGTGGTTATTCTCCAGAACGCATAAATCCGGGTGATAAAGAACATACTGTATCTAAAATATTAAAGGTTACTTCCGGCTCTACTCCGGAGATAGCGGATGTTATTAATGATTTATACGGGTCTATTATAACTGCAGGAACTTTTAAAGCTTCTAGTATAAAAGTTGCTGAAGCAGCCAAAGTAATTGAAAATTCTCAAAGAGATATTAATATCGCATTTGTGAATGAACTATCTAAAATATTCAATTTGTTAGACATTGATACAAAGGAAGTATTAGAGGCGGCAGGCACTAAATGGAACTTTTTGAAGTTTAGTCCCGGATTAGTTGGGGGACATTGCATTGGGGTTGATCCTTATTATTTGGCACAAAAGGCACAAGAGGTTGGATATCATCCAGAAATTATATTAGCCGGGAGAAGATTGAATGATAGTATTGGCGCTTATGTGGCAGATGAAACTGTAAAATTACTTGTAAAAAAGCAAATTAATGTTTCTAAAGCCAACGTTTTAATAATGGGTATTACTTTTAAAGAGAATTGTCCCGACGTTAGAAATACGAAAGTTATTGATATTATCTATGAACTTCAGAAGTACCATGTGGATATAACTATTTTTGATCCATGGGCGAGTAAAGAAAGTGTAAAACATGAGTATAATTTGAATATCATTAATCAGCTTGATGAATCGTCACATGAAAAATATGATGGGATTATATTGGCTGTAGCTCACAAGGAGTTTTTGGATTTGAATGTTGAAGATTTAAAGAAAAGTAATGCTGTCATTTTTGACGTAAAGGGCGTTTTACCAAAGGTATTAGTAGATAAAAGATTATAGTATGGGTATTGAACTAAATAAAATTAAAGAGAATTCATTTTTAATTACAGGAGGTGCTGGGTTTATAGGTTCTAATTTAGTTGAATTTTTATTAAGTCATAATGCAAGAAAAGTACGTGTTCTTGATAACTTTAGCAATGGACACAGAAAAAATATTGCCAGTTTTATTTCAAATCCAGCTTTTGAAATAATAGAAGGTGATATAAGAAATTTAGAGACGTGCTGTGAAGCGTGCATTGATATAGATTTTGTATCTCATCAAGCTGCACTCGGCTCTGTTCCTCGTTCGATTAACGATCCAATAACAACTAATGAGGTAAATATTAATGGATTTCTGAATATGCTTATAGCGATAAAGGATTCTAATGTAAAGAGGATGGTTTATGCTGCGTCTTCATCTACCTATGGAGATAGTAAATCCCTGCCGAAAGTTGAGTCTATTATTGGAAATCCGCTGTCACCGTATGCAGTAACTAAGTATGTAAATGAATTGTATGCCCATGTCTTTGCTCTAAATTATGGCGTTGAAACTATTGGATTAAGGTATTTTAATGTGTTTGGGCCCAAACAAGATCCGAATGGAGCCTATGCTGCGGTAATACCATTGTTTGTTCAAGCTATCCTAGATAATCAATCACCTTTTATAAATGGTGATGGAGAGCAAACTCGTGACTTTACATACGTTGATAATGCCGTTCAAGCAAATGTGAACGCTATGCTGTCAGATAATTCTGAAGCAACTAATCAGATTTACAATATCGCGGTTGGAGACAGAACATCTTTGAATCAGATGTTCGAGATATTGAAGGGAGTTGAAAACAGAGATATTGTCGCAATATATAGAGAAGGCAGAAAAGGAGATGTAAGAGATAGTTTAGCTGATATATCAAAGGCTGCCGACTTATTAGAATATAAACCTCAGGTAAAATTTAAAGATGGGCTAGTGAAGACATATAATTGGTATAAGAATAATCAAGGCTTTGTTAGGTCATGATACTTTGTAAATTCGTTAATATTATTCTCATAATTCGATTGTTGTTACATTGATGGGACTTCAGAAGGCCACAATTTCGGGGTTAATTTGGACATTAGCTCAACAATTTAGTGTTCAGATAATTTACTTTATCACTCAAATTATTCTTGCGAGACTGTTGTCTCCTTCTGCTTTCGGCTTAATTGCTATGTTGCAAATTTTTATATCTATCGGGCAAATTTTGATAGATAATGGGATGGCTACTTCATTAATCAGAACTCAAAATGTTGATGAACGGGATTACTCAACCGTTTTTATTATTAACATGGTGTCTAGCGTATTGATTTATATGATCATCTTTATCCTTGCACCTTTTATCGCGTCTTTTTATAATCTTTCTGAATTGACTTTGATTGTAAGGGTTTATACATTGTCGTTCATTATTCAAGCATTGGTCGGTGTCCAAACAACTCAGTTAACGAAAGCGATGAATTTTAAGCTCCAAATGTTAATGCAGGTTCCTTCAGCAATTATTGGAGGAATATCAGGGATAATATTAGCAATAATGGGGTATGGCGTTTGGAGTTTGGTTTGGATGGCGCTTATCCGCACTTTTGTTTTTATGGTGCAGCATTGGTTCTATACAGATTGGAGACCTAAATTAATGTTTGACAAATTAAAATTAAAATATCATTTTGGCTTTGGCTACAAACTTACACTTTCTGGGGTGCTTGATGTGATTTATACTAATTCCTATAATCTTATCATCGGAAAGCTATTTTCAACTACACAGCTTGGATATTATAATCAAGCGGACACATTGAGGATGTTTCCTGTAAACAATATTTCTATGGCATTGAATAAGGTAACCTATCCAATGTTTGCCTCCATTAACAATGACGATGAGAAATTAAAGATTGCATATAAAAAATTAATGACGCAGATTTTATTTTGGATAGTACCATTTATGCTTTTATTAATTGTGATTGCCAGACCTTTGTTTATTTTTTTGATTGGAGAAAAATGGGAACCAGCAGTCCCGTATTTTAGGATACTATGCATTGCTGCTATAGTATACCCACTTCATATTTATAACCTTAATATAATTAATGTTAAAGGAAGAAGTGACCTTTTCTTAAGGTTAGAAGTGATTAAAAAAATTGTTGGGTTATCAGTGATTGGCATTTCACTTTTTTTTGGAATGCCTGGACTTTTGATTGGACAAGTATTGTTTTCATTTGGTGCGGTATACATTAACACCTATTATAGTGGTAAAATGATTAATTATTCGTTAAAAGAGCAAATGAAAGATATTTACCCCATTTTTTTAATCGCGGTATTTACTTTAGTCATTACTTGGGGAGGGTACTTAATATTAGGCAACTATTTTCGTCTGGCAAATTTATTGCAGGTCGTTTTAGTTGGAACGGTTTTTTTTGCAACATACATAGGTGTTTGTTTTTTATATAAAGTTCCTGCTTTGCAAGACTTTAAAAATATTGTGTCTAATAAACCTTTGTTACCTTAATTGAAAATTTTATGATCCCTGTTACCAAACCTTTTTTGCCACCTAAAGAAGATTACGAAAAATATTTAAAAGGTATATGGCACCGTCGATGGCTAACCAATATGGGGCCATTGGCTAGTGAGTTGGAGATGAAACTAAAGGATCATTTGTGCATCGATCATTTGTTGTTTGTAACAAATGGTACGGTCGCTTTGCAGATGGCCATTAAAGCCCTTGATTTAAAAGGAGAGATTATAACTACTCCATTTTCTTTTATTGCGACGACAAGCAGCATTGTATGGGAAGGTTGTACTCCTATATTTGCAGATATTGATAAGGATACATTAAATATCGACGTGAAGAAAATCGAAGAAGTTATTACAGAAAGAACAACAGCGATTTTAGCAACTCATGTTTACGGTAATCCTTGTGATGTATTGGGAATTCAGAAGATTGCTGATAAATACAATTTGAAAGTGATTTATGATGGTGCTCATGCCTTTGGAGTTAAAGTTGAAGGTAAGTCAGTTTTTGAGTACGGAGATATAACGACCTGTAGTTTGCATGCTACCAAACTTTATCATTCAGTAGAAGGTGGGTTGATGATTACGCAGAATGCGGCTGTTTTAAAGAAATTAGCCTACATAAGGAATTTTGGGTTTAATGGGCCGGAAGCTTTTGCAGAACTGGGCCTGAATGGGAAAAATTCTGAATTTCACGCGGCAATGGGATTAGCAAACTTGGATCATATAGAAAGTATTCATACCAATCGAAAGTTGATTTGCGAGCACTACGATAAAAAGCTTAAGAATTTCAAAGGTGTTAAACCTGTGTGGAATAGTTTTGCGACTATGAATTATGCTTATTACCCAATAGTTGTAGAAGATGAAAGCCTGCTTTATAAATGCATCGAGATTTTAAAACTTAATGAAATTTTTATAAGACGATATTTTTATCCTTCACTTTCCACAGTTTTGCCTTATGTAGAATCCGTTGAAATGCCAATTACTGAGGATATTGCCAGAAGGGTTATGTGTTTGCCGTTGTATCATGATTTGAGCCTTGAAGAAGTTGATTTAATTTGTAGGTTATTGTTAAGGACACAAAATAATTAAATGTATGTTAATTGTAGGAGCGAGTGGATTTGCTAAAGAAATATTGCAGATATTTCATGATACAAATAATCTTTCTGATTTGGCTTTTTATGATGACATAAATGCTAACCAATCGGTCTTTGAAAGATTTCAGGTTTTAAAAAATGAGTTGGAGGTAAAAGCATATTTTGAAGCACATGGACCCGAATTTACACTTGGTCTTGGTAATCCTCAGTTGAGAAATAAGTTGTATATTAAATTTAAAGAACTTGGAGGGAAATTCAGCTCGGCTATTAGCCCATTTGCAAGAATCGGGAACTACAATGTGACATTAGGTATTGGTACAAATGTACTTAGTGGTGCTACCTTTTCTAATAGTACCAAGATTGGAATAGGGGGAATAGTATATTATAATGTTGTTGTTACTCATGACTGTATTATTGGCGACTTTGTTGAATTGTCACCAAATGTCCAGCTTCTTGGCCGGTGTGAAATCGGTAGTTTTACTCAAGTAGGATCCAATGTGGTTGTATTGCCTGACGTTAAGATTGGCACTAACGTAATCATCGGGGCGGGGGCGGTTGTGACGAAAAATGTACCGGACAATTGTTTAGTTGTGGGTGTGCCGGCGAAAGTCATTAAATATCTTGAACCATTGAATCTTGCCAAACTGTTTTAAACTATAAAAATAAAAATATGACGTCTTCTGGGCCGAAAGTTTCCATTTGTATTGTTACTTACAATCAGGAAAAATATGTTGAAAAGTGTATCGATAGCGTGCTGGCTCAAATTGTAAATTTTGAATATGAGATAATAATAGCAGATGATTGTTCGACTGATGAGACAAAAAATATCCTAAGCAGGTATTCTTCTGCCCATTCAGATAAGATAAAGTTTGTTTCGCACGAGCAAAATATCGGACCATTTCGGAATTTTGTTTTTGCGCATACTGAGGCACGGGGTGACTATGTAGTCCACCTTGATGGTGATGATTATACTTTGCCGGGAAAATTACAAGCTCAAGCGGATTATCTCGATGAAAATCCAGATTGTGCTATCGTATGGCACAGAATGAATTCAATAGATCAGAGTAGTGGATTCATGTATGAAGATAATTATGTTGAAAATGGAATAGTTTACAAAAAAATAGATATTGTAGATTTAATATCTAATATAACTATTGGTTTTAATAGTTCCAAGATGTATAGACGCGATTATGAGCATCGAGACTGGCTGGATTATTATGAATTGGATTTTCCGTTTAATGTTTTAAAAGTTATAAATAAAAAGAAGTATGCGGCTTTTGTTTCTGATGCTGTTTACGGCGTATATCGAAGTAATATTGGAATAAGTTTTACTCATAACTATGAAATTAAGATTAAAATTTATAAATGGCTGTTAAGATATTATAAGGATAAATTGATTGATAAATCGCAAATAAATGCCAAAATAGCTTTGTTGCTATTGAGTGATTTAAAGCATCGTCAAAGAACAGTATTTTATGGTGTCTATGCATTTTTAAGTACTTGTATGAGTTTTAAGATACAATCTCTTCGATTAATTCATTCGAAAAGGATCAATATTCTTACTAAGTTTAAAAAAGTTGATAAAGACCTTTATTTATGATTTATTCTATATTTAATCATTTGGAACAGATGAAGCTATTGCTGCTTCTGGGTCAGAAAAGTTTAAAAATTCCTATGGTCGGTAATTTTTTTTCTGTTGGATTTGAATATTTAATCAGAATTTTTTTTGCCAGTGACATTTCATGTAAGGCAACAATTCCTAGGAATGTAACTTTTGTTCATGGTCATGATATTGTTATTGGAAGTGAAGTCATAATAGGAAACAATTGTAAAATATTCAATGGTGTGACTTTAGGAAATAAAGATACCGAGAGTGGTTTAAACAGCCATCCAACTATTGGTGATAATTGTGTAATCTCAACGGGTGCCAAAGTAATGGGAAATATTCGGGTAGGAAATAATTGTATCATAGGAGCGAACTCTGTTCTGTTTATTGATGTTCCAGATAATTCCATTGCTGTAGGGGTACCTGCCAGGATTTTAAGAAAGGATTAACTGAATGACGACGGCAGATGCATATAACAGTATAAAAAAGTGGTGGTATCTGCCCTTCTTAGCCTATGTAATACCGAATATATTTATGGCCGGTTTTACCTCAGTTATTGACCTGCTATTTGTAGACAATATTCCTCTACCACTAACTGCGAGTTATTGGCAAATAGGTATTTCCTTGATTTTAGTGCTTCTGTCTTTTTATTTCATAAAGTATGTATCGTTAACGTTTAATAAAATTGGATTTGCTTATAGGGATTCTGCCCCAAGTAGTTACTTAGGAGTAGTTATCTTTATATTGCAGTTTTTTCAATTGATTGTACTAATCATTTTTGATTTTGGAAGAGTTGGAGGCGTTTCAACATCTAGTAATTATTTAGTTTTACTGGCTAGCTATATACCTTCAGATACACTTTTCTTAGTTTATTATGGTCACCATAGGAAAAATGGAGTTCCTTGGTTTAACCTTGCTGTCTATTTAATTACGTCTATATTACAAGGTTGGACGGGTATTTGGTTGATATTGTTTTTTATAGAATTTTACCATCAGCTAAATGTGATACCCTTTAAGAGAGTCGTAAGAAGAGGTTTATTGGTAATAATTGTGTTGGCGTTGCTTTACCCCGTAATAGATAAATATAAATATATATTGCGAGGAGGAGAAGACTTTCAGGCTCATACAGCACTTGAGTCAGCAGGTGCATTGATGAATAGGTTACAGCAAGTGTCCGGTGTTATTTTAATATATCAAGAGCAGGCCCAGTTAAGTCGGGCCTTAAATGATAATGAAATAATACCCTTCTATTTAGATAATAGATTAGGGCTTTTGTTTTCTTATTCAGCGCAAAGGGTAAGTATGCAAAAGTATCTTACGACTAATTATTTAATTGACAGAGATTTATTTAGCAGAGACACTGATATTGACGCACTTGGATGGTATACAAATGTTGGAATAGCAGGTTGGTTTCTAGTATTGAGTCCGATTGAGAATGTCTTTTATATTTTTTTTATCATTTTAATAATAGTAGTGCCATTTTTAATTAATCATTATTTTTTAAAAAGTAAGGAGATTATACCTGTAATCCAGACTTTAACTATTATTTATGCATTTCATGGGTGGTTTAGTGTTCAATTAGGGTTTATATCGGGTGTTATTTTGTATGTTATGTTATACAATTTATTTATTAAAAGGGTAACAAATAGCTATTAATATGAAGGAATTTTTAAATAAAGTGTTTGATTTGGTCCTTTTTTTTACAAAAGGAGGAGTGGTGTATGCCAGAAGAAAGGGAGTTAAGGTTGGTAAAAATTGTAGGATTTATACTACGAATTTTGGAACAGAGCCTTGGCTGATTGAAATCGGTGAAAAGGTTACCGTGACATCAGGAGTTATAATTTTAACTCATGATGGATCAACATGGCTGTTTAATGATCAAAAGGGTAGACGATATTCTTACAAGAAAGTATTGATAGGGAATAATGTATTCATAGGTGTAAATAGCATAATATTACCTGGAGTCAAAATTGATGACAATGTAGTAATAGCAGCAGGAAGTGTTGTTACTAAATCCGTGCCATCAGGAGTTCTAATTGGCGGAAATCCGGCGAAAATAATCGGGAGCTATGATGAATACAAAAAGCGGGCTTTAGAAAGTTATACTTCAGATGACGATCTGGACAAAAATCTTAACTATAAAGAAAGAATAGATAAAATTATTGATAGTGATTTTAAGAAATATTTAGATTAGTATGTGTGGAATTTATGTGAGCAATATTGTCGAAAATGCTAGTGAGGCAAAATCTAAATTGGAACAGATTAAATTTAGGGGGCCTGATTGTACTGGAATACTTGAAGTTGGTAATATTGTTTTTGGGCACCTCAGATTAGCAATTTTGGATCTGGATGTCAGATCTAATCAACCATTTGTTCACGACAATCTGATTATTGTTTTTAATGGCGAGATATATAACTACCTGGATATTAAAAAAGAGTTGGTCGCTTGCGGGTATTCATTTCATACCAATAGTGATACAGAGGTATTGATTATTGCTTATCAAGAATGGGGGGTAGGTTGTCTCGACAAGCTTAATGGTATGTTTGCTTTCTCTATTTACAATAAGCAGACTAACACACTATTTGTGGCGAGGGATAGACTGGGTGTAAAACCACTTTATTATTCGTGGGATAACGGGAAGATTGAGATTTGCAGCCAATTAAGGCCCATCGCGGATGAAAAAACAATTAATGCTTCGGCTGTGAGTATGTTCTTGGAATTGACCTATATTCCGAGTCCATTTACTATATATAATGAAGTCAAGAAATTACCTCCCGGTAATTACATGTATGTCGATTTGAATAGTAATGAGCTGACAATTAGTGAGTATTGGAATTTGAAGAAAGTTCAACTCGTAAATATTTCTTATGATGAAGCGAAAACTGAATTAAAGAAACTATTAGCTGATGCAGTTAAAATAAGATTACAATCTGATGTTCCAATTGGTACTTTTTTATCTGGAGGTATAGATTCTGCTCTTGTGACGAGTATTGCATCTTCTGTTGCTGGGAATACCGTAAATACTTATTCGATTGGCTTTGATGAGTCTAAATATGATGAAAGTAGACTTGCAGAAACTTATAGTAGTATTTTAGGTACAAACCATACAACGATAAAATGTACACCTGAAGATGTTATTAAACATATACCTCAGCTGATAGGTGTGTACGATGAACCGTTTGCTGACAGTTCCGCGCTTCCTTCAATATTATTGGCCTCTATTACAAGACAACATGTTACCGTCGCCTTATCGGGTGATGGCGGAGATGAAAGCTTTATAGGATACAATTATTTTGAATGGATAAGAAAATTCGCGTATTTCTTGAAGATCCCGGGATTTATGAGAGGTATTTTAGGTGCAAGAATTATTGGCAAGATATTTCCAAAAGCTGCTAAATACACAGAACTGTTATCAATCAGCACTATTCATGAATTTATTCTGGAAATCTTCCGAGGATTTAATTCGATTACTTTGGTGAGAGAAGATTCTTGGTTTAAACATTATGCTAAGTATTTCCAGTTGAGCAATGATGTTTATCAGAATGCGGCAGACTTAAATATAAAGCTATGGCTGGAAAACGACAGTAATGTGAAGGTGGACAGAGCAAGTATGGCTTCTTCAATTGAAGTTAGAAGTCCTTTTTTAGATTATAGAATAATTGAATTTGCCAGAAGTCTTCCAATTTCTTTTCGGTATAGGAAAGGGGTTAGAAAGAAAATATTAAGAGATCTTTTAAAGGAATATATTGCGGAAGATATATTTACTGCACCTAAAAAAGGATTTGCGATTCCGATTTCATCTTGGATACGTAATGAACTTCGGGAAGAATTCATGCAAACACTTTCTGATGAATTCCTCCGAACAGTTCCTAATCTAAACGTAAAAAAGTTTAAAATGATGATTGATGCTCATCTTAATGGTACCAGAGATTATTCGTCCTATATTTGGAGAGTATACGTATTGGCAAAATGGTATGAGGAGTTTGGTTTCTATCAAGGGCATGAAAAGAAATAAAATTCTGATAATTGTTCCAAGTCTAAAGGCTGGAGGAGCGGAGCGGGTATTGTCTTTCTTGTCTAAAGAAGTTGATAAAGTTAAATTTGACGTATTATTGGTCGTAGTGGGATTTGAAAAAGACGCGACTTATGAAACGGGTCCGAATGTGGTTTTTTTGAAAGAAGAGAGACTACTTTTTGCTATTCCCAAACTGGTAAATGCGATATTTAGATTTAAACCCAGGATTATCGTTGGGTCAATAGTGCATGTTAATATATTTCTCGGGTTGTTGAAGGTGTTTTTGAGAGGCAAAAAGATAGTTATAAGAGAAGCCAGTGTGATATCAAAAATGAGTAAGTATACTTCTCATCGCTTAATTTTTAATCCAAATCTAATCAGATGGATTTATGGGAAGGCAGATATGATCATCTGTCAATCTTATGATATGTATAATGATTTTAGAAATCACTATGGTATCCAAGGTAAAAGATTGACTGTAATTAACAATCCGATTACTCAGGCAAATTCTTCTACAAAAAAAACGTTTGTTAAGAAAAACGTGCCACCAGTTAAATTTATAACTATAGGTCGGTTAAGTGAAGAGAAAGGGCATATAAGGATTTTAAACCAGCTTGCGAAAATTACTTTTGAATTTGAGTATACAATTATTGGCGAAGGTCCTCTGAAGGATAGCATTTTTGAGATTGTTCATCGTTTTGGGCTAAGCGATAAAGTTAAATACATCCCACATACTCATGATGTAATAGGACAACTTGAAAATCATCACTTGTTTTTACAAGGGTCGTTTGTTGAAGGTTTTCCGAATAGTTTACTTGAAAGTTGTGTTTCGGGAACTCCTGTACTGGCGTATTCTGCTCCAGGTGGTACGAATGAAATTATTGAAGAAGCAGTTAATGGCTATATGGTAGATGATGATGAAGCGTATTTCAGGATTTTAAATAATCCAGATGCTTACGTTCACTTGGATAGACTGAAAATAATAGAATCTGTTGATGTCAAATTTTCTCCCGAAAGAATTTTGTCACAATATGAACGCCTTTTTGAAGAGATATGATAATGCACATTATTACTTCTCTCGGCGTAGGTGGCGCGGAGACTATGCTTAGTAAAATTGTACTTGGAAGAAAAAAACAAGGTTTAGACGACGTTGTGATCTGTTTAACCGCAAGAGACAAAATAGGAGATTTGTTAGTGTCAAATAATGTCCAAGTTTATTATTTAAACATGAACTCATTTTCGACTTCAGTTAAAGCTTTATTTTTATTAAATAAATTGTTAAAAGAATATAGTCCGGAGATTGTTCAGACTTGGCTCTATCACGCCGATTTTATTGGTGGAATCATTGCTAAGCTTCGTAAAATAAAGGTTGTCTGGAATATCAGGCAAACTAAATTTACTTCGCTCGCTTCCTTTACAACCATAATCATAATGAGGTTGTGTGCTGTATTATCTTATTTTGTACCGAGCAAGATTGTTTGCGCAGCGAATGCTTCCTTGCAACAGCATGCTAAATTTGGATATTCGAGGAAGAAGCTAGTTGTTATTCCTAATGGATTTGTAGCGGCTGAGGATATCGATTCAAAGATATTGAACGAGCTGAAAACTGAACTAAATATTGACACAGGAACTTTAATTGTTGGAACTGTGGGTAGATTTCATCATGATAAAGATTATCTCACCTTTATTAAGGCAGCTGCTATCGTTGTCAGGGAAAAACCTTTTACTAAATTTTTAATGGTCGGTAAAAATTTGGATGTAAATAATAAAACATTAATGGAGTGGATTAGCGCTGAGCACCTCGTATCAAATTTTATACTGATTGGAGAGACAAGAAATGTTAATTTATATCTATCTATTTTAGACGTATTTTGCTTGTCGTCAATTTCGGAGGGGTTTCCTAATGTTGTTGGGGAGGCAATGCTAAAAGGTGTGCCTTGCGTGGTTACAGATAGTGGCGATTCAAAGTTCGTTGTCGGGGATACGGGGACAGTTGTAATGATTAAAAACCCAGAACTTCTCGCCATTGAATTGATTAGATTTCTTGAAATGAGCAATATCGATAGAATTTCATTAGGTCAAGAGGCAAAAATGAGAATAATGCAAAATTTTATGATAGATGAGATTGTTGCGGAATATTCATTATTATATAATCATCTCTCAAATAATAAATAACTAAGTATGTGTGGCATAGCAGGCTTCTTAACTAAAGAGAAAAATATAAATTTTGACAAGCAACTTCTTTCTATGGGAGAAGCTATTAAATACAGGGGACCGGATGATTTTGGTGTATGGTTTGATGAAAATAACGGAATCGGATTGTCGCACAGGAGATTGTCTATTTTGGATTTATCACCTTTGGGACATCAACCGATGCTATCTGAGTCAAGAAGATACGTGATGATCTTTAACGGAGAAATTTATAACCACTTGGATTTACGAAAAGAGCTTTCAAATCGCTTTTTGGAGATTAAGTGGCGAGGGTATTCTGACACTGAAACAGTTTTAAAATCGATTGATCTGATCGGTATTGAAAGTACTGTCAACTCCTTAATCGGGATGTTTGCCATTGCTCTGTGGGATAGAGAAAATGCGCTACTTTATCTGATACGAGATAGAATTGGAGAAAAACCACTTTATTATGGGTGGCAAGGTGATACATTTCTGTTCGGATCTGAGCTTAAAGCCTTGAAAACTCATACGGCATTTAACGGCGAAATTGATAAAGATGCGTTGTCGTTATATTTCAGGTATAACTATGTGCCTTCACCTTATTCGATTTATAAAGGTGTAAGTAAATTAACTCCTGGTTCCATATTAACAGTTTCATTAAACAAACCCATGCCATCGGTTATTAAATATTGGGATCTAAAGGCGGTTATTTCTGAAAATAATGATGAACGACTGCAAAATAATCTTCAACCGGATGAGTTGCCCCAGAAATTAGACGATTTATTACAGGATGCGATAAAAAGACAAATGATGTCGGACGTTCCATTGGGTGCTTTTCTTTCCGGGGGAATTGATTCGAGTACTATTGTTGGAATAATGCAGTCGCAGTCATCGCAGCCAATTAAAACTTTTACAATTGGCTTTGATGAAAAAAAATACAACGAAGCCGTACATGCAAAAAATATAGCGGAATATTTAAAAACGGACCATACGGAACTTTATGTACAGGCAAAAGATACTTTGGCTGTTATTCCCAAGTTACCGACAATGTATGACGAGCCATTTGCGGACTCTTCGCAAATCCCCACTTACTTAATAACGAAATTAGCTAAGCGTAATGTTACGGTTTCACTTTCAGGAGACGCTGGAGATGAGTTGTTTGGGGGATATAATAGATATATCATTGCCAATCATACATGGTCAAAAATTTCGGGTTTACCTTTAGCGGTTAGAAAGCTGATAGCAACAACTATGCATGGAATTTCTCCCGGAGCCTGGAACGAAGCGTATGCCCTTTTTAAAGGTGTCATACCAAAAAAACATAGAATGATGAACTTCGGAGATAAGATGCATAAGTCCTCACGGGTACTTGCGAGTATGAACCTGGAAGAACTGTATAATACATTAACTACACAGTGGTCTGGCGAAGATAATGTGGTATTGGGAGCCGGTTTATTGCCGACAGCCAATCTGCAACAGTTTGGTGATTTATCGAATATCGAAAGTATGATGGGATTGGACATGTTGACTTATCTTCCGGATGATGTCCTTGTAAAAGTAGACCGTGCCGCAATGGCTAATTCTTTGGAGACAAGAGTGCCGTTTTTAGATCATCGCATTGTTGAATTCGCCTGGCAAGTACCATTAAATTACAAATTGAAAGATGGTATGGGAAAATGGTTATTAAGAGAGGTTCTTTATAAGTATGTTCCAAAGGAGTTGATTGAACGCCCAAAAATGGGATTTAGCATACCAATAGATTCCTGGTTAAGAGGGCCACTTAAGGATTGGGCGGAGGATTTATTAGATGAGGGGAAAATGATACAAGAAGGTATATTAAATGTTAAACCAATTAGGACGAAATGGATTGAACATTTAAGTGGTAAGCGAAATTGGCAGCATCATTTATGGACAGTATTGATGTTTCAAGCTTGGTACAGAGATGAAGATAATGTTATAAAGCGAAGTTCGTAAATTGCCTCATTGTTTAATCAAAAAAATATCATCATTTTTCAAAAAACCTATTTTAGCTTTGAAAAGAAATAAAATTTTTAGAATAGCTACAAGTTCGCATTCGTTTAGAGCTACGCTAAAAGGACAGTTTAAGTACATTAAGGAAAAGGGCTTTGATTACATTTTAATATGTACAAAAGATGATTTAATCGATGACGTCGCTGTAGAAGAAGAAGCAAAATATCTTCCGCTAACTCTTACCCGAAAGATAACCCCTCTCAATGATCTTAAGGCGTTATTTGTGTTGATATTTTATATTTTAAAGGAAAAACCAGAGATTGTTCATACCCATTCTCCAAAGGCAGGGCTAATTGGCATGTTGGCTGCATTCATTTGTAGAGTGCCTAAGAGAATTCATACAGTTGCCGGACTTCCTCTAGTTGAAAAAACGGGTGTTGTTAAAAAGATTCTAATAATGTGTGAGAAAATCACTTATTTATGTTCCTCTGTAATATTTTTTAATTCTCGAGTACAAGCTGATTATGTATTGAAGGAAGGTTGGGTATCAAAAAGCAAAAGTAAAGTTATAGGTGAAGGAAGTAGTAACGGAATTGATTTGTCCTATTTTGATCCCGGAGCTTTAGATGAACAGAAATTGGCTCCTATAAAAAAACAATATGAACTGTCAGATAATGATTTTGTTATCTGCTATATAGGCAGAATGGCCAGTGCAAAAGGTATAAATGAACTCGTTAAGTCCTTCGTTGATTTAGAAAAAAGATATGATAATCTGAAGTTAATACTTGTTGGTGAAGAAGAACCAAAAGAACCTTTGGAGCCAAAAATTTACGAAACGATTAGTAATGATGATAATATTATAAGAATTGATCATCAAAAAGACATAAGACCTTATTTATCACTCTCTGACATTTTTATCTTGCCCAGCTATAGAGAGGGGTTTCCTCAGGTAATCATGCAGGCCTGTGCAATGAAATGTTGTATAATTTGTACTGATATTAATGGATGCAATGAAATGATTAAACATAATTTTAACGGTCTTTTAATCGCACCAAAGTCAGTTCAGGAAATAAACATTGCCGTTGAGAAATTGATTGATAATCCTGATTTAAGGAGCCGTTTTAAAGGGCGCGCGCGCAGCTACATCGAGGAGAATTTTAGCCAGCAAGAGTTTTGGAATAAATTATCTATGTTTTATCTTAACGATCTGACCTCAAATGGTGATTAAAAATATATTGCTGACCGGCTCAAGTGGCTTCTTAGGTAAATACATTTATACACAGCTTAAAACTCAATTCGAGTTGGATACATTAGGCAGAAATAAAATTGATGATGTTTGTTTTGATTTTTCCAATGATAATTTGTGTATCGGTAAGCCATATGATCTCGTTATTCATTGTGCAGGAAAGGCACACGTAGTTCCTAAAACTGATAATGAGAAAAGAGCTTTTTTTGAAATGAATGTCCAGGGAACACAGTTTTTATTAAATGGATTAGAAAAACATATTCCGCCCAAAGCTCTTGTTTTTGTTAGCTCGGTTGCGGTTTATGGTAGGGAATTTGGAAATCTGATAAATGAAGAATGTGAACTACTTGCCGTAGACCCCTACGGGTTGAGTAAAGTGCAAGCAGAAAATTTAATTCTAAATTGGTGTGAGAAGCATAATGTGATTTGTACTATTCTCAGGTTACCACTTGTTGTCGGGACAAATCCACCGGGTAATCTTGAGGCTATGATAAAGGGAATATCTAAAGGGTATTATTTTGATATTGCCGGTGGTACCGCACGTAAGAGCATGGTGCTGGCAAAAGATGTTGCGGGTATAATCCCTAAGGTAGCTTCAATAGGAGGAATTTACAACTTAACAGATGGAAAGCATCCTAGTTTTTCAGAGTTGTCCTTATATATTTCAGGTCGGCTAGGTAAATCGAAACCGTTCAATATACCTGCTTGGATAGCAAGAACTGTAGCTTACGCTGGAGATCTTTTAGGTAGCCGTTCACCTTTTAATTCAGGTGTTTTTACTAAAATTACAAAGAATCTTACTTTTGATGATAAGAAGGCAGTAAATGCATTTGGTTGGAGCCCTAGCTCAGTATTAAGTGATTTTAAAATTAATTAACATGCAATATTTCCTTTATACTTTCTTGATGTTCGTCTTCATGATCAGTTATTTTAAGGTAGCCGACCATTACAATATTATTGATAAGCCTAACGAAAGAAGTTCTCATACAGAAGTAACCATCAGAGGCGGTGGGATTGTGCTTTTAGTGTCTTCAATCTTAAGCTTGATTATGCATCTTTCTTTTTGGATGCCAATAGTTGGAATGCTGATCATTGGGGTGATAAGTTTTATTGATGACAGGATCACTTTGTCAAATAAAATCCGGCTCCTTTTTCACTTAGCTGCAGTAACCTTGCTTTTCATTTCCACTAACGTATTTCAGCTTTATTCGTGGTATATCTGCATTGCGCTATATATAGTGTGTATCGGGATTATCAATGCCTACAATTTTATGGATGGCATTAATGGAATCACCGGGTTGTACAGCCTGGTAATATTATTTGGCCTTCAATATGTTAATCATTATATAACTCCTTTCATCGAGCCAGATTTGATTTGGCTGCCTATTCTGGCAACTTTAGTTTTTCTATTTTTCAATCTCAGAAAAAAAGCAAAATGCTTCGCTGGAGATGTGGGAAGTATAAGTATTGCATTTTGGATTTCCTTTTTGATTTTGAAATTAGTCGTTCAAACAGATAATTACATTTATATTTTATTTTTAGCTGTATACGGAGTGGATGCGACACTCACTATTATTCATCGTCTAATATTAAAACAAAATATTTTTAAAGCGCATAGGCTACACTTTTATCAAATTCTTGCAAATGATCAAAAATGGCCACATTTGCTGGTTTCCGCTTCTTATGCCATAATCCAGGCTACAATCATTGGATTAATTATTTTTGTCCCCTTTGGCTTTTCCTATCTTTTTTTCCTAACTACCATGCCATTAGCTGTATGCTACATTTCTTTTAAAGGCAAGTTGATGAAGAAATCAGAATTTTAGATTTTTTGATGTTATTCTGAAGATTTAATCTTTTTCCTATTAGTTTAATGTGATAATTTGGTTTAATTATTGTTAGTTTTGCAAGGATCATTTTTATGTAAGGTGTATGTTTACAAAACTACAAATTGTATCACGCTGGATTATTTTTACAATTGACATATGTTTGAGCATCGTAGCGCTTGCATTTGCAGTCATTCTCCAGAACAATTTTATCGTCAATACTATTGATTTCCTTGCTTTTTATAAAGCAGTAGTTTTAGTGATAGCTGTAAATTCCTTTGTATTCTATTCTGTAAAAACATTCGCCGGAATTGTTAGATATACTTCGGCACAAGATTCTTTCCGGATTTTATTTGCGGTTATACTAAGTTCCTTAATCCTCTTTTTTACCCATGCATTAGCAATTGTAATAACAGGGGAACACGTAATTAGCAGTGTAACGATCATTACTTACACACTTTCAAATTTCTTGTTGCTGATTACCTATAGGATTATAGTAAAGTACTTTTTTATGTACATAAAGAATGCTAATCTGGACAAAATCAGGATTATCATTTATGGAGCAGGAGAAGCAGGTGTTGCTACCAAAAGAACTTTTGATCATGATCCTAAGGTAAATAAAACGATTATTGCCTTTGTTGATGATGATTTGCGCAAAGTTGGAAAGACTATTGACGGTGTGAGGATTCTGGATGCTGCTCAGTTGGAGCATCTAATTACCAAACATGAAGTAGACGAAATTATCTTTGCTTCTTACACCATTCCATCTGAAAGGAAAAATCAGGTAGTAGATATCTGTCTGGAGAATGATGTCAAAATTTTGAACATTCCTTCCCCTGAAGTTTGGGCCAAAGGGCATGTGACAACTGCACAAATTCAAAACATCAATATTGAAGATCTATTAAATAGAAAAACTATCGAAATAGATATTGATGGCATTCAGAATCAGCTAAAAGATAAAAGAATACTCATTACTGGAGCAGCGGGGTCAATTGGCAGTGAAATAGTACGGCAGTTGCTAAAATTTGAAACAGGTTTAATTATTCTTTGTGACCAAAGCGAGACTGCACTACATAACATTTATCTTGAATTGGAAGAAACCCACATAAATACTAATTTTCATGCTTTTATTGGTGATGTAAAAGACCAAAAGAGGATGGAAGTTCTCTTTACTACTTACAAACCGCATTATGTATATCATGCCGCGGCTTATAAGCATGTGCCATTAATGGAAGATAACCCCGCAGAAGCGATCAAAACGAATGTTTTGGGTACTAAAACTATCGCAGATCTTTCCGTGAAACATGGCGTTCAAAAATTTGTAATGATTTCGACAGATAAGGCTGTAAACCCTACCAACGTAATGGGGGCCTCTAAGCGTATTGCGGAAATTTATGTGCAATCGCTGAATAATTCATTAAACAATCCTAATCTGATATTTTCGAATGGGCTAAGTTATTTGAATGATGGTAATGTAAAACCAATTACTAAATTCATCACTACCCGCTTTGGAAATGTTTTGGGTTCGAATGGATCAGTAATCCCTCGTTTTAAACAACAAATAGAAAAGGGTGGCCCGGTTACCGTTACTCATCCCGAAATCACCCGTTATTTTATGACTATACCGGAAGCTTGCCGCTTGGTATTGGAAGCTGGCTGTATGGGCAAAGGAGGAGAAATCTACGTTTTTGACATGGGTAAATCTGTAAAAATTGCTGAACTGGCTAAAAAGATGATTCGTTTGGCTGGATTGGTTCCTAATCAGGACATCAAAATTTCTTATTCAGGACTAAGACCGGGAGAGAAGCTTTTCGAGGAACTCTTAAATGATAGTGAAGTGACCAAGCCTACACATCATGAAAAAATCATGATTGGACAGGTAAGAGAGTATATATTTAATGAGATTGAAGCCCAGATTTATCAACTGGTACAGTTTGCTACAAATAGTAACAATAGGCAGGTAGTAAAGCAAATGAAGATAATTGTGCCTGAATTTATTAGTAAAAATTCCGTATTTGAAGAACTGGATACCCAGGTTCCGGTAGAAGAAACCCCTTAAGAATGAGAAAAATCCTATTGCTAGGTGTATTCGTTCTGGCTTTTCAAAGCTTGAGCGCTCAAACGCCTAATGTAAACATACCCTACTCTTACCAATTTTATCAGAAACTGAATAAATCTGTATATGATGTAAATAATCGCTCACACTCTGCTATTAAGGGGTTTTATGCGGATGATTCTTTGCTGGTAAATCGCTATCAGAATTTGATGGATATGGGCGTAGATTCCTTAAATCAACGTTCATGGTTTCGCAGAAAACTAACACAAGAGCATTTGGTTAATGTTAAGGGGGATGACTATACGGTATATGCAGATTATCTCCCTGATTTATTAATTGGTCGTGATTTTAAAAATAGTTCTACAGCCTGGAAAAATACAAGAGGTTTTCAGATCGGTGGAACAGTAGGGGATAAATTTTCATTTTATACCAATGGCTTTGAGAATCAAGGAGTATTTGCCAACTACATTACAGATTTTATCAATGCCAATCAGGTAGTGCCAAGTGAAATGACGGGAAAGCTAGGTAAGAAGACAAAAGACTGGTCTTATGTTACGGCTTTATTGTCTTATACGCCCAACAAGCATTTAAACGTTGCTTTGGGCTATGATAAGAACTTCATCGGTGACGGTTACCGTTCGATGCTTTTATCTGATGTAGCCGCTAATTATTCTTTTTTAAGGGTAAGGGCAACATTGGGGAATGTACAATATCAAACCATATTTGGTTACATGCTGGATCCGGGTGCAGAAAAATTGACTACTGACAGACGACTTGGCGACCGTGGTAAATGGGCAGCAATGCATTACATTGATTGGAATGCTACTGATCGTTTTTCTGTTGGGTTTTTCCAGGCGGTAACCTGGGCTGATGCAGAAAAAGAAGGAAAGCGCGGCTTTGATTTTAATTATGTCCATCCCTTTATCTTCTTAAGATCTGTGGAAGGAGCCAATACAACTTCGCCAGATAAAATGCGCTTAGGTATCAATAGCAAATACGAAATCCTGGATAAAACAACTGTTTATGGACAATTCATGATTGATGAGTTCACCGCAAAAGAATTTTTTGGTAACAAAGGCTATTGGGCAAACAAATGGGCTTTGCAGTTGGGTGTAAGAGGCTCAGATTTGTTTAAGGTTGAAAATTTAAACTATCTGGCTGAATTCAATACAGCAAGACCATACACTTATGCTCACTTTGACAGAATATCCAACTACGCTGCTATGAACCAACCATTAGCACATCCAATGGGTGCTAATTTTAAGGAGGTGCTCGGTATATTGAACTATAGCTATAAGAGATTTGATTTGCAGGGACAGGTAATGTATGCACGGTATGGATTGGATCCCGAGGGCATGAATTATGGTAAAGATATTTTTAAAGGATATGATACGAGAGTTGCTGATTATGGTAATAACATTGGGCAAGGTATTAAAACCAATCTTTATTTTGCTGAAGGAAGGGCCTCTTATCTGATCAATCCAAAATACAACCTTCGACTAGAATTGGGTGGTATATTGAGAAGGGAAACCAATTCAGTAAAAAATACCAACACTGCATTATTCACATTTGGTTTACGTAGTACATTCAGGAATTTGTATCAGGATTTTTAACAGTATATTAGTAACCCATTAGATCAAAACAAAACTTGAAAACACTAGTATTAGGTGCCTCCGGCCAGCTTGGCCAATGCTTAAAGGCTGTTGCTGTAGAGCGAAATATTGATACGCTTGACTTTCCAGATGAAGCTGCAGGCAATATCCTGAATGTTGAAAAGTTGCAAAATCTGTTTGCTGAAAAGAAACCTGACTTTGTGATCAATTGTGCAGCCTATACTGCGGTAGATAAAGCTGAAGATGAGATAGAACTTTGCAGGTTAATCAATCAGCAAGGCGCTTTAAACGTCGCTCAGGTTTGCAAAGAATTTGGTGCTACGTTAATTCATGTTTCTACAGACTTTGTGTTTGAGGGTAATGAGATAACATTATTAAAGGAAGATGACATTGCTAAGCCTATAAACGTTTACGGCCTAACCAAACTGGAAGGTGAGAAGGATATTGAAAACACGCTTGTAAAGCATTACATCATCAGAACAAGCTGGCTGTATTCCGAATATGCCAACAACTTTGTTAAAACCATGTTAAAGCTGGGTGCAGAAAGAGATGAACTGAGCATTATTGCAGATCAGATTGGCTCGCCAACTTATGCCATTGATCTTGCCGGGGCAATTTTGGATATTATAGCTTCTGGAAAAGAGGCCTATGGTGTATACCACTATAGCAATGAGGGATCAGTGTCCTGGTTTGATTTTGCAAAAGGTATTTTTGAATTGAGCAGTACAAATGTTAAGGTTAATCCTATTCCAACATCGGCTTACCCTACAAAAGCTACACGGCCCAAATTCTCTGTTATGGACAAATCAAAAATCAAATCAACATTTGGAATTGCAGTACCTTATTGGAGAGATAGCTTGAAAGTTTGTATAAGTAGGTTAGTAAGCTAAACAGCAGGTTCTTTCGTAAACCGGATGCTTTTTGTGATCGCATCCTTATGATGTGCATTCACTTTTTCTTTCAACACCTCAAAATCAAAACCTTCATTCGTGCCACAATCCAGCAGGTTAAAATAAACCGAAGGCTTGGTGCTTTCAAAATATTCAATCAGGTTACTGCTCCAAACGAGCTGGCATTTGCCAGAGATAAAAGGAACAATTTCCTTAAGCCCATTCTGAAACAAAATATGTCTGATATGCGTGCTTTCCAGGTTGCCCTGGGGATAAAGCAGCAGTACATTGCCAGGCACAGATAACACCTCGGCAGCATAATCAAAACTCTCCTTTACAGAGCGCTTACCCGGCTCAACAGAGAAGGAGCCAAAATACCGGAGCCATTTGTTTTTCTCCATCTGCTTTTTCAGCGACATGATATACAGGCTCCTAAAAACACCCTTTTCTTTGAATACCTTATTGCACAGGTAATAAGCCAGAAAACCATCCAGAAAACTGAAATGGTTACACATCAGCAGGTAGGAATGACCGGGTTTAAGATCTATATCCCGGATCACCAGCTTATTGAAACGCCTTTTTAATATCCGGCCAATCAGAAAAACAACAATTCTGAAAAGGAAGGGAGAAAGTGGTTTCGATTTAATGATCATAAGAGGGATTGAACTAGCCGGTTTACAAAGTTGAGATTGATCATTTCATGGGTTTCTTCCAGTACAATTACATCTCCTGATGTATATTTAGAAAAGAAACGCTTTCCAATACGTGGTAAATACATCTTGTCGTACCGCCCAAATATAAATATACTTTTAATCTTATGGGATTCCAGATTGCTGATCAGCTTGTCTTCGTCTGTTTCCAGCAGCCGCAGGTAAGTAAAACAGGCATATAAAGCAAAGCGCAGCTTTGGCGTCCCGATTTCTTTGTGTAAAAGTTTCTGACCGGTTGCATCAATAAAGCGGAGCCATCGGGCAAAATCTATAAGCCTTACCGTAGCTTTTTCGCTAAGCAGAAACTTCTCGAGCATTTTATTCCCGGCTTTATTGCTGCTGAAAAAACGGACAAGCTTACCCGGATATACCGAAGAAGGGGCAGCAACAATATATTCATTTACCATAGCAGGCAGCTCTTCTACAAGTGCAGTAGCATAATGCGAACCCATTGAATACCCTATTACAGAAAAAGAGCTGATCTGCTGGTGTTTGCAAAAATCGAGTATCAGGCTTGCGAGTTCTGATTTTAACAAACCCTTTTTTACTGTAGTAAGCGATTGATCTGTTAGCCGCGTTTCTTTATGAAAAAACAAATCAAAGCCCCAGAAAGTATACTGCTGGCCCAGCTGGGCTGTAAGCAGCTTAAACTGCTTGCCATGCATCCCAAAGCCATGAAAGCAGAGCATATGCCGCGGGCCGGTACCAAATTTATAATAATGTAGTTTTACGAATGGATGTTCAAAAAAATGTTCTGTCATGGTGGTTTAGCGATAAAATTACTATCAATTGCTATACCAAAAACAGGCTTTTTTTCTCATTTGCTCCTTATTTAATGCCTGGGTGCAGCTTTGCCTTAAACATCATCGTCTGTTGTTAATAGAATTGATGCTGCTCCAAACAATTTGGTATATTATTTGGTATTAAGAAAGTGTTGAACTAATTTCCACCTTACTTACACACAATTTGGATTGCTGCTGTACAGCTACAACAGGGGAGTATAATACATGACAGAAAGAAAAAACTTTGATTCTGAATTTTGCGGCAGCCTGCCCTTGCACCATGTGAACCTGATTCAGGATTATGGTTATTTACTGGTACTTGAGCCTGCAAACTTAAGCCTGATCCAGGCAAGTGAAAATATTGTTGAGGTTACAGGACAGCCTGTACAGGACATGATTGGTAAAAACATCGCAGATTATATGGATGTACCCGGCCTGCAAAGTATTAAAAGTGGTTTAAACAGTGGCATCAGACAAAGGATCCCTGTTGAGGTCAACATAAAAAATGTTTCGGCACTGCAGCCATTTCATGGATTGATGCACCTTAAAGAAGGTTATATCCTGCTGGAACTGGAAAATGCAGGAGAACAGCGCAAGGCTGCTTTTACGCAGGTATTTCAGAAGGTAAAAAAAGTAATGGCAGCGATAGACCAGGCAGATACCGTACAGGCGGTGTGTGAAATTGCGGTTCATGAGCTGCGCGAGCTGTCTGGCTTTGATGGGGTACTGATGTACAAGTTTGATCAGGATTGGAACGGGACTGTAGTTGCGGAAGAAAAAGACGACAGGCTGGAACCCTATATTGGACAAACCTTTCCTGCTTCCGATGTACCCAGACAGGCCAGGCAGCTGTATCTGAAAAATCCTTACCGCCTGATTCCAAACCGCGCTTACCAGCCATTCCGGCTGTACCCGGTCATTAACCCGGTAACCAACTCGTTTATTGACCTGTCCGACTGCAACCTTAGGGGCGTGGTAGCGGTACACCTGGAGTATATGAAAAACATGAACATTGAAGCCTCCATGTCTATTCGCGTTATCAGGAACGGTGAATTGTGGGGCCTCATATCCTGCCATCACCTTACACCTAAATACCTTGATTATGAGTTATGCGCGGTGTTTGAATGGCTATCGGCTGTGATATCAAACGGGGTGAGCCGCATCCTGGATAAGGAAAAATATGATTTTTCATCGGCCCTGCAGCGCAAACGTGCAGAACTTACGGACCGTATTTATGAGGAAGACAACATTGTTTCGGGCTTGCTGCCCGATGAAGGCACCAGCCTGCTCGATCTTTTTAATGCTACAGGTGCCCTTATAGTATTGAATGACAGGATAGAGACCAAGGGGAAGGTGCCCGGGAAAGAAATGACAGACAACCTATTGCTTTGGGTAGAAGGCAAAAGTGGCAGCAAAGTTTTTGCGCACAACCACATGAGCGGTCTGTACGATGAGGCAAAGGCCTTTGCTGATGTAGGCAGTGGCCTGCTGGCCATACCCATAGACGCTGCAAAAGGCGACTACGTGATTTGTTTCAGGCCTGAAGTTATTGAAACCATTAACTGGGGCGGCGATCCTAACCAGGCCATAAATTTTGAAAAGGATGGGGTAAAGTATCACCCGAGGACTTCTTTTAAGTTGTGGCAGGAAACCGTTAAACAGTATGCCCAGCCCTGGAATGAAGCGGAACTGGAAATGGCAGAAGCTTTAAGGAGTTTTCTTTTCGAGTTCAGGACAAGGCAGCTTTACAATTGATTAATATATGAAAACCAGGAATAACGATAAATATATAGTTGCTATTGGTGCCTCTGCAGGTGGCCTGGAGGCCATCCATGAGTTCTTTGATCACATGCCTCAAAGTTCCAGCTTTTCTTTTATTGTGATCCAGCACCTTTCTTCAGATTATAAAAGCCTGCTGGTGGAACTGGTGGCCAAGCATACCAATATGAAGGTCCTGGAAGCTGCCCATGACATGCCGATTGAAGCCGATAGCGTTTACATTATCCCTAACAATAAGCTGATGACGGTAAAGCAGGGAAAACTGAAGCTGGCCGATAAATCTTTAATTAAAGCCCCCAACACCGCAATAGATACCTTTCTGCATACCCTGGCAAACGACAAAAAAGACAAGGCCATTGCCATTATTTTGTCGGGCACCGGAACAGACGGAACAAAGGGGATCCAGAGCATCAAGGAATGCGGGGGAATGGTAATTGTGCAGGACCCTGAGACCGCGCGCTTTGATGGCATGCCCAACAGTGCCATTGCCTCGGGCAACGCAGATTTTATTATGCCGCCAAGGAAAATGAACGGGGAGCTGTTTAACTATGTAAAGGAAGAGCCGATAGCGGTACTGGAGAATGGGAATTTTGACGAGGCGCTGCTGGATGAGATCTTTAGCCTGGTACACCAGCAAAGCGGTAACGATTTTAACCTGTATAAAACCCCTACCATTATACGCCGTATTGGGCGCAGGATGAACGAAACAGGTCTCAAAAAACTGGAAGATTATGTAAAGCACCTGGCCTCAGACAAAGAGGAGATCAAAGTTCTTGGCCAGGATTTTTTAATAGGGGTAACCAGGTTTTTCAGGGATACCCAGGCTTTTGAGTTGCTGGAGACTAAAATATTGCCAGATCTGATCCATTCTAAAGCCGACAATGATACCCTAAAGATATGGGTATGTGCCTGCAGTACCGGACAGGAAGCCTATTCTATAGCCATATTGGTAAATGAATGCCTGGAAAAGGCAGGCAAAACACTGGATGTAAAGATCTTTGCAACAGACATTGATGAAAAAAGCATAGAGATTGCCGGACGCAACCAATATCCCGAATCGGTAACAAAAGAAGTACCACCCAAACTGTTCCGCAAGTATTTTGTGAAAGACGGGAAATTTTTCGGGGTACTGCCCTACATCCGCAAACAGGTGGTATTTGCCAAGCACGATGTGATCAAATCGCCGCCTTTTATTAAAAATGATATGGTAACCTGCCGCAACATGCTGATTTACGTGAACAGCGTATTGCAGGAAAAGATCCTGTCGACCTTTCATTTTTCCCTCAATAAAAACGGGTACCTGTTTCTTGGCGCCAGTGAAACGGCATCAGCACTTAAAGAGGGGCTAAGGGAGCTTTCCGGGAAATGGAAGGTTTACCAGAAATCGGCCCCGATCAATTATTCCAGCTACAATACCTACAATACCAGCGGAAGGATTACCACACGGCAGGAGCAGAAAAAAAATGCTGCCGAAAGTATGCCCAGCGGCGCTGAAAAAGCCTTTAATAACTTCATTACCAAAGACCTTGGTTATGTCGGGATTTTTATTGACAAAGCCTATATCATACAGGATGCGGTGGGGAATTACCGCCAGTTCCTTTCCCTGCCCGATGAGAAGATAGAACTCAACATCCTGAAAATGGTGCCAAGGGAAATCTCCATAGTGCTGAACACCGCCCTGCGCAAATCATGGAAAGAAAATAAAAAGACCCACTTAAAACGCATCCGATTTAAGCGTAAAAGTGATGAGGTTTACCTGAATATCTCTATCCAGCCGCCAGGGCCGGAAAATGGGAGCGAATATACCATGATTGTATTTGGGGAAAGCACGATGGAGATCATCCCGGATAAAGAGGACCTGGTCATGTCGCTGCTATCCAACGATCAGCAAAACGAATATGTTTTTGAGCTGGAAGCAGAGCTGAACGAAACCCGCAGCAACCTGCAGCTGGCCATAGAAGAAATGGAGACCACCAACGAAGAGCTCCAATCCAGTAACGAGGAGCTGCTGTCGGCAAACGAAGAGCTGCAATCGGGCAATGAGGAGCTGCAATCGCTGAATGAGGAACTCCACACTTTAAATACCGAACACCAGGTTAAAATAAGGGAGCTGGTAGAGCTGAACGACGACCTGCACAATTATTTCCGGAGCATTGATATCGGCCAGCTGTTCCTTGACGGGAACCTGCAGATCCGCAAGTTTAACCCGGCAGCAACTGGAATGGTGAACCTGATTGAAGCAGATATAGGCCGTTCAATTGACCACATCTCTAACAACATTAAAGCCGAAAACCTTTCAGAGGACATCCGCAGTGTATTGCTTACCGGCCGGATACTGGAAAAAGAAGTTCAGTTGAAAAACGGCCGCCGCAGCTTAATGCGCATTATGCCTTACCTGCGCAAGGATAAGAAAACAGATGGTGTGGTGATCACCTTTGTAGACATATCCTACATCACTGAACTGAACAACATCATAACAGGGGTGTTCAATGCCAGCTTAAATGCCGTTCTTGCTTTTACAGCGGTAAGGAACCAGGACCATTTTATAGTAGACTTTAAATGCGTTGCATTTAACAATGCAGCAGAGGATTTACTGGGCAGGAAGAAAGACGAACTGGACAGTGCCATGCTGGTAAAGCAGCTGCCGGAACTAACCGAAGGCAGCCTGTTTACGAAATATGTTGCCGTAGTGGAAAAGGGGGGCTCATTGCAGACAGAGATCCACATGGGTGGCAAAAGATGGTTTCAGCTGGTAGCCGTTAAAATGTCTGATGGCTTTGCCGCAACCATTACAGACGTTACCGAGCGCAAGCTGGCAGACCAGCGACTGAAAAAGAATTACAACGAGCTGATTGATACCCGTGAAAACCTGAAGCTGTTAAATACGGAACTGGAAGAAAAGGTACGGGAAAGAACTGTTGAACTGACCGCCAGTGAGGACAGGTTCCATGAGATTGCCAAAGCTACAAATGATACGATATGGGACTGGAACCTGGTAAACAATACCATGTGGAGAAGCAATAATCTGGACATCATGTTTGGGTATTCCAACTCGGCCGAAACCAGTAATATTGCCTTCTGGTTTGATAAGATCCACCCGGAAGACCGCAAGCAGGTTAAGGAAAGTGTATACGAAGCCATTAACGGAAACCAGAAGCAATGGTCTGCGGAGTATCGGTTTCTGAAAGCAGATGGGAAATATGCGGTCATTTTTGATCGTGGAAGCATTCTCCATGATGAATCTAACATGCCCTACAGGATGGTGGGCTCTATGGTAGACATTACCAAGACCAATGAGCTGCAGAAAGAACTCATGGAAAAAAAGGATGAGTTTATGAGTATTGCAAGCCATGAACTGAAAACCCCGATTACCAGTATTAAGGCTTTTTTACAGCTTACAGCCAGGGTTGCGAGGAAGGGCGTGGTAAATGCAGACATGCTGACCTATATTGACAAAGCGGAAAGGCAGCTGGAAAACCTGACTTTCCTGGTGAGCGACCTGTTGGATGTATCAAAAATACATGCGGGGAAAATGCAGTTCAATTACAGTCGTTTTAACATGACAGACCTGATTACCGAATGCGTGGGCGACATGCAGAATACGGAAGATTTTGAGATCGTTATTAAACATATAGATGATGTTGAGGTATATGCAGATCAGCACAGGATTGAGCAGGTGCTTAAGAACTTCCTTTCCAATGCCATTAAATATTCTCCGGAAAGCAAAGCTGTAGTTGTGTATACAGAACAGATAGGCCGGGAAATTAAGGTAATAGTGAAAGATTTTGGCATTGGGATACCCGCAGATAAGGCCAACCTGGTTTTTGACCGCTTCTTTAGGGTAGACAATTCCAACTACCAGTTTTCGGGTCTGGGATTGGGCCTTTACATCTGTGCAGAGATTGTAACCCGGCATGGCGGAACCTTTGGTGTAGAGAGCGAAGAAGGGAAAGGCTCGGAGTTTTGGTTCCGGATTCCGCTGGATGGGCCAGAGGCTGCTGGTTAGGCTTAGGTGCTGCTAGTTTGCTGTGCGCAGCGCGATGTAGAACGTAGTCCCAACTTTCGGGACACTCTCAAACCAGATCTTTCCGCCCTGCTTTTCTATGAAGTCCTTGCAAAGCGATAGCCCCAGGCCGGTGCCCTTTTCGTTCTCGGTACCATAACTTGAAGCGATCCTTAAGGTGAATATCTGCCGCTGTTTTTCTTCAGATATCCCTACCCCGCTGTCCTTCACCGAAAAAACACATCGGTTACCATCCTGCCTGGCCTTTACCTCTATATCGCCATTGGCAGGGGTAAATTTAAAGGCATTGTTAAGCAGGTTACGCGCTACCGATTGGATCATGAGCTTATCGCCCATGACCATAAGATGGTCCGGCAGGTTAACCAACACCCGGATGTTCTTGTTTTTGGCCATCTGTAAAAACATCTGTAAAGTATGGTTCAGGGTATCCTTAAAATTGAGCTGCTCCAGTTGAACCTCATTATTTTGCAGCTGGTTCCTGGCCCATAGCAGCAGGTTGTTTAGCAGGTACTGGGCATCGTCCACAGAACTGATCAGCTTTTGCTCCATCGCACTGCGGTCCTGGATGTCCAGCTCTACCGCAGTAAGCAGCTGCATGTATTGTTTTACAGAAGCCAGTGGCGTGGTAAGGTCGTGCGAAATCAGCGAAAACAGCTTGTCCTTTTCTATATTGATCAGTTCCAGCTTATGCGCTTTTTCTATGGCCTCGTTTTTTTGCCTGTCGTAGCTTTTCCTGACCAGCGTAGTGCAGATGTACAGCAGGCAGATCACAATAAAATAAGTAACCCCTATGTCGATAAACATTTCCTGTCGGTTGCTGTAGTGCTGCAATACCATTCCGGGCCGGATGAACTCTACATACAGCAGGGACAGTACCGTGGCTGCATTGAAGATGAACAGGAAGAGCCATTGCCTGCGCGCCGAAATGAGGATGGTGAGGAACAGGGAAACTGCAAACAGGAGCAATATGGATCCTTCAATTCCGGAATTGTAGATATAGGCAAAGGAATTGGAGATGTTGATTTCTATGGCCGACAGAATGATGGCCAGGTTGAGCTTGTTTTTAAACCGGCTTAAATAGTAGAGGAAAAGCTGGATAACAGCAACTGCCGCTGCAACAACAGCGGCCTGGTACAGATGAATGAAGAGGTTGAAGATAACCTGTATACATACCGTAGGGATGGCGATAACTGAGATGGTATGGAAGATACGCCCTTCCAGCGTAATTGACATAGGATCCCCAACCAACCAAAACCAGTACTTTTTTAACATTATTTCTCTTGACAGCAAATTGAAAAACAGGAACTAAGAGCAGGCGGGATGAGGCTCATTTCAAAGACAAATTTAGCATTTTACTATACAAATATGAAATTGTAATTCTGAAGGGTTAATAATTTATACAAAAAGGTTACGTAACCTGTGGCTTTTTCGGGCTTTGGAGCAAATAAAAAAATTAACGGCCGGTATCATTGAGTTGATTTGGACAGGACAGCCCATGACAGTTTTGCTTTCATAATGTTATACTTTAGGAAGTAAATGCAGTATTTTGTGTTGTTTTTTGAAAGTTAATTAAACTTTATTAAATATTTAACACGGCTATTGTTATTTTGTAACCTTATATAAACCACACCAAATGCGTAAAACCAGCTTGTTCCTTCTGTTTATCTTATTATCCATCTTCGTAAGGGCCCAGAAACTTCAGGTTTCCGAACTGACATGCAACTATAAATCTAATCCTGTAGGCATTGATGCCCTCCAGCCACAGCTGAGCTGGAAGCTGGAAGCTGCGGAAAGAAATACCATGCAGACTGCCTATGAGCTGCGGGTTGCAGTAAGCAAAACAGATCTGCAAAACGGCAGGCAGCTGGAGTGGCAAAGTGGAAAGGTTAACTCAGGGCAATCTGCCCACCTGCCTTACAAAGGTGCAGCGCTAAAAAGTAAAACCCGTTATTACTGGCAGGTAAGGGTTTGGGACAATCATAAAAATACCTCAGAATGGTCGGATGTAAATTACTGGGAAACCGGCTTGCTTACACCAAATGACTGGACTGCCAAATGGATACAGACCAGTACCGATACCGAAGGAAAAGTTGGGCCTGCACCGATGTTTGGCCGCAGCTTCGATCTGTTGGGCCCGGTTAAGAACGCAAGACTTTACATTACAGCTCACGGTTTATACGAAGCCAAACTGAACGGACAAAAAGTTGGCGACCATTATTTTACACCTGGATGGACCAGCTACCATAAACGCCTGCAGTACCAGACTTATGATGTAACCGCTATGCTTAGACCAGGGAAAAACGCAGCATTGGTGACCATTGGCGATGGCTGGTACCGCGGCAACCTGGAGTTTAACCATAAACGCAACCTGTACGGAAAGGAAGTGGGACTGCTGTTCCAGCTGGAGATCGAGTATGCAAATGGCAGGAAAGAAACCATCTCATCAGACGAAAATTGGAAAGCCTCATTCAATGGGCCGGTAAAAGCGTCTGATATCTATAATGGCGAAACCTATGATGCCCGCCTGGAAAAAAATACCGCTGTGCAGGAATTTACTACTGCGGGCTGGCAAAAAGTAAAAACAGTTGATTTTAAGCTGGACAATCTGGTTGCACCAATTGGGCCAGCGGTAAGCAAGCATGAACGCTTTGCACCGGCAAAAGTATTTAAAACCCCCAAGGGTGAACTGGTGGCCGATTTTGGCCAGAACCTGGTAGGCTGGGTGCAACTGAAGCTGAAGGGTAAAGCAGGTGATACGGTTACCCTGAACCACGCCGAAGTGCTGGATAAGGACGGGAATTTCTATACCGAGAACCTTCGGAACGCCAGGCAGGAAAATAAATACATCCTGAGTGGTGCCAAAACAGATGTATTGGAACCGCATTTTACCTTCCAGGGTTTCAGGTATATTAAAATCAGCGGCTATAACGGCAAACTGGACAGTACCAATCTGAATGCCATTGCTATTTATTCAGATATGGCCCCAAGCGGTAAATTCGCTACATCCAACCCTTTGCTGAACCAGCTGCAAAGCAATATCCAATGGGGGCAAAAAGGGAATTTTGTAGATGTGCCTACGGATTGCCCCCAACGTGATGAACGCCTGGGCTGGACCGGAGATGCGCAGGTATTCTTTAAAACTGCCGCTTACAATATGGATGTAGCTGCTTTCTTCAGCAAATGGCTGAGCGACCTTAACGTAGACCAGCATGCAAATGGCAATGTGCCTGTGGTGATCCCCGATGTGCGTGCCATAAAAAATGCAGGCTCGGCAGGATGGGGAGATGTGGCCACCATCATTCCCTGGGATTTTTACCAGGCCTATGGTGATAAGGCGCTCCTTGCCCGCCAGTATAACAGTATGAAGGCATGGGTGGAGTATATCCGCAGCATCAGCAAAAATAATTTGTGGAACAGCGGTCCGCATTATGGCGACTGGCTTTTTTACACCATGGCAGATGACCGCGACGGTAAGGCTGCGATAACCGATAAGTTTTTCATTGCCCAGGCCTTTTATGCACACTCTACACAAAACCTCATCAATGCTGCTAAAGTATTGGGCAATAATGCCGATGTACAAACCTATACCGAATTGCTCAAAGCCATTAAACAGGCTTTCCTGAACGAGTACGTTACCCCCTCGGGGAGGCTGGTGTCCAGCTCTCAGACCGCGTATGTACTGGCGCTGAATTTTGATCTTTTACCGGAAAACCTGAGGGCACAGGCAGCGCAGCGACTGGCAGATAACGTTGCGGCCTATGGGAATCATTTGACTACCGGGTTTTTAGGGACACCTTACCTCTGTCATGTACTTAGCCGCTTCGGCTACAATGATGTGGCTTATAAATTGCTGCTGCAGGAGACCTATCCTTCCTGGCTGTATCCGGTAAAAAAAGGCGCTACCACCATTTGGGAAAGGTGGGATGGGATTAAGCCCGACGGCTCTTTCCAGGCGGTGAGCATGAACTCTTTTAACCATTATGCTTACGGTGCCATTGGCGATTGGATGTACCGTACCGTAACGGGAATTACTGAATTGGAACCGGGGTATAAAAAGATCAGCATAGCCCCAAAGCCGGGAGGAAATCTTAAAAATGCCTCGGCTGAACTGCAAACCATATATGGTAAAGTAAAATCTTCATGGACAATTGAGGGGGGCAGAACAAAACTGACCGTAATTATTCCGGCCAATACTACGGCCAAAATTGTGTTGCCAAATACGGCGAACCTGAAAATAACAGAGTCGGGGACGGCTATAGACAAGATCAAAGCCATAACTGATGTGAAAAATGTAGCAGGCAATACCGAACTTACGGCTGGTTCGGGGACTTATCAGTTTGAATATTAATGCGCTTTACTAAAATGAAACCAGGAAGAAGGAATTTTATAAAAATCAGTTCTATAGCTTCATTGAACGTATCATTGCTGGGGTTAAAAGGCTCTGCAGCTGTATTGAATGACAATTCCAATGAACTGTCTGCATCAGCCCTGTCCGATCTGGAAGCTAACTTTATACATCCCACTGATAGCAGCAAGTCTTCCTGCTACTGGTGGTGGTTCAATGGCCTGGTGAATGAAGCAGGCATCACCCGCGACCTGGAAGAATTCAGGGCAAAAGGAATGGGGGAGGTTTTGCTGGTCAACTCTTCCGGTGGCCTGGGCGGCGTGCCCTTCCCGCAGGGTGCAAAATTCCTTTCAGAAGAATGGAAAGCACTTTACCGCCATGCGATGAAAGAAGCTAAAAGACTGAACATAGGAGTTGGCATCAATATGAGTTCTGGCTGGTGTATGGGCGGACCATGGATTGAGCCCGAAAATTCCGGGCGCTGGTACCTGCAGGCAGAAATGGATCTGCAGGGACCGCAGAAATTCTCGGGAAAGCTGCCCCTGCCTGGGAACAGGACAGGATACGATAAGGTATTTAACCCGCCGGGATACAAGGAATACATTGACCTTCCTTTGGAAAAACTGGACTACAGGGATACTGCTGTTGTGGCTATTCCTTTACAGCAAGGTCGTAACCATAAGATTAATGGCAGGCGGGCCGAACTCCTGGCCGCCAAGTCTAACCACAAAGACATCAGTAACTGGGCAAAATCAACTGAAGTTATGGGCCCGGTTTCAGCGCCCTGGGAAAACGAGGCCGCTGATGCTGCAATTCCTGTTCATCAGGTCATTGACCTCACAGATAAAGTGTCAAAAGATGGACAGCTGGACTGGGAAGTCCCTGCCGGGAGCTGGAGGGTTATCCGTACCGGTCACAGGATGACGGGGTCCAGACTGATGATTGCCCAGCCAGAGGGCGATGGGCTGTCGGTAGACTGGTACGACCACAAGGGAGTTGACCTGCAGTTCGAAAATCTTGGGCGGATGTTTATAGATGAAGCCGCCAAGGTAGGCAATAAGCCGGTTTATTTTTGCGACGACAGTTTTGAGGACGGTTTTCCGAACTGGACGGAAAAGATCATTGAACATTTTAAAAAATACAGGGGCTATGACCCCAGACCTTATCTTCCGGCACTCTCGGGCTATCTGGTGGGAAGTGCGGAGATCTCTGACCGTTTTATGCACGATTACCGCAAAACACTGGGCGATTGTATGGCAGATGAGCATTACAGGCATTTTGCCGACCTGTGCCATAAAGAAAATATGCTGGTGCAGAACGAATCGGCAGGCCCAAGTCGTTCCGGTACCATTTCCATCGATGGCCTGAAAAATCTTGGGCGCAGCGATTTCCCTATGGGTGAGTTCTGGCTGGGGAATAACCATGAGGATGAAAGCACCATCGCACCCGACAAACCTTATGGCGTGTCGAGACTGGACTATGGCCAGAACAAAGTATGCAAAATGGTGGCCTCTGCTGCCCACCTTTACGGAAAAAAAACAGCTTCGGCCGAAGCTTTTACCAGCATGCGGCACTGGCTGGACTATCCCGGGTCTTTAAAACAAGCCTTAGATCGCGCCTTTTGTGAAGGCATCAACCGAATTGCCATACACACCTCAACCGCAACGCGGCCGGAAGACGGAAAGCCCGGCTACGAATATGGCGCGGGTACGCATTTTAACCCCAATGTAACCTGGTGGAACAAATCGGGGCCATTTTTTGATTACGTAGCCAGGTCGCAATACCTGCTGCGTGCGGGCAGTTTTGTAGCCGATGTGCTGTATTACAACGGCGACGGGGTACCCAATCTGGTTGCCCAGAAACATGTGGACCCGCAACTGGGAAAAGGCTATGATTATGATGTGTGCAATGAAGAGGTCTTATTGACACGCTTAACTGTTAAGAACGGGAAAATAACCCTGCCAGATGGCATGAGCTACCGTATCCTGGTCTTACCCGAAAGCACAAGGATGCCTTTGGCCGTACTCCAGAAAATCAGCAGCCTGGTGAAAGCAGGAGCTACGATTGCAGGACCTAAACCCCTCAGCGATTCCGGCCTTAAAAATTACCCCGATTGTGATGTGGAACTGAGGAGCCTGGCCAAAGCACTCTGGGGCAATGCCGGAGAAAAACTGCGCATCCATACCTATGGAAAAGGGCGGGTCTTTGATAAAGAACCGATCCGTAACATATTGCTGAATGACGGGATCAAGCCGGATTTCGAATGCAGTGCTGATGCAGCCATAGATTTTATTCACCGCAGCACGCCAGAGGCCGAAATTTATTTTGTTACCAATAAGCACGGGCAGCCTGTGCTTACCGATTGCAGCTTTAGAATTAAAAACCGTTTGCCCGAAATCTGGGACCCGGTAAAAGGTAGCATCAGCCGACAGGTTGATTTTAAAATAACAGATGGCAGGATCCGGTTACCTTTAAAATTTGAGGCTTTTCAATCCTGGTTCATTGTATTTCCAAAAAGCAGTACCGGTACCCAGGCAAAAAAAGCCACGCACAATTATCGGGAACTGAAACCTGTTCAGGAAATATCCGGCCCATGGCAGGTTCAGTTTGATACCCGCTGGGGCGGACCGGAGAGCATTACTTTCGAGAATTTGCAGGATTGGAGCCTGCACAGTGATAACAGGATCAAATATTTTTCGGGAACAGCGGTTTATACCAAACAATTTGAGTTTGCCCTGGAACCTAAAGCAGCCGGCCCTGTTTATCTGGACCTGGGTACCGTAAAAAACATAGCTGAGGTTAGCCTGAACGGCAGGAACCTGGGCATAATCTGGACCGCACCCTGGCAGGTAGACATCAGCTCTGCTTTGAAGAAAGGAAAGAACGAGCTGAAAATAGAAGTGGTCAATTTATGGCCTAACCGCCTGATCGGGGATGCTGCATTGCCCAAAGAACAGCGGCTTACCAATACGAACATCAGCTTTAAAAAGGACGATAAATTGCTGGCATCTGGTTTATTGGGGCCGGTTGTGCTTAAAAAGTAAAAACAATAGCAGGATGGCATGACAGTACATGACAGAAGTTTAGGCGAATCGGGGTACTTTAGTAAAACCAAATTTAAATCCTAAACTATGCAGGTCCTACTAGGCGTTATCTTTCACTTCATCGGCGGTTTTGCCTCCGGTAGTTTTTACATCCCTTTTAAAAAAGTTAAAGGCTGGGCCTGGGAAACCTACTGGATTGTTGGGGGGCTGTTCTCCTGGCTCATTGTACCCCCGCTAGCGGCTTACCTTACCATTCCGGGCTTCATGGACATTATTGCCCAAACCAATGGCAAGATATTGCTGCTTACCTATTTCTTTGGTGTATTGTGGGGCATAGGCGGGCTTACCTATGGTTTAGGCGTGCGTTACCTGGGCATTTCGCTGGGCAGTACCATTATACTGGGGCTTTGCTCTGTATTTGGGGCTTTGATTCCATCTTTATATTACGACTTTAACCCTGTAGCCGGAAAAGACAGCCTGTCGGATATGGCCGGCGCACAATGGGGACAGATGGTGTTGTTTGGTTTGCTGGTCTGCGTAATCGGCATTGTGGTATGCGGACTCGCAGGAAGTATGAAAGAAAAGGATCTTGTGGCCTCTGGTAAGGCAGATCCCTCGAACAAGGAATATAAGCTGGGCATAGGCCTTATTGTTTCCATCGTGTCTGGTGTACTGAGTGCTTGTTTCGCCTTTGGCATTGATGCCGGAAAAGACATGGCCCAGCATGCCAATGAAGCCTGGAAGGTACTCAATCCCGGACAGGGCGAATTCCTTTTTCAGAACAACGTAACCTATGTGGTGATTTTATGGGGAGGTTTAACCACCAATCTTTTCTGGTGTATGCTGCTGAATGCGCGCAACAAAACTTTTGGTGACTATACCGATAAAAAGGCCCCCCTGGTTAAAAATTATATTTTCTCGGCCCTGGCAGGTACAACCTGGTTCCTGCAGTTCTTTTTTTATGGGATGGGCGAAAGTAAACTGGGCAACGGGGCCAGTGGATGGATCCTGCACATGGCCTGCATCATTCTGGTGGCCAATGGCTGGGGGCTGGTCTTTAAGGAATGGAGCGGGGTAAAGAAAAAAACCTTCGGTACCGTTGTAGCCGGCATTGTGATTCTCATTTTGTCTATCCTCATTGTAGGATACGGAAATTCTATCAAGTAAAAACAATTAATAAAATATCTATATGAATACTCGAACAAAGATTTTTAAACATGTAAGCTATTTGTGGGATGATGCAAAGGCTGCTGAAATGGCCGGAGATGAAGTAGCGTTGTTGATCTACCGTTCAAATTTATTAGGTGCCGACCTGCGTTTGACCAATTACGGCGGAGGCAATACTTCATGCAAGGCTATAGCCAAAGATCCGCTTACCGGACAGGAGGCTGAAGTGATGTGGGTGAAAGGCTCGGGCGGCGATTTAGGCACACTGAAGAAAAGTGGCCTTGCAGCACTGTATGTAGACCGGCTGCGCAACCTTAAAAATATTTACAGGGGACTGGAACATGAAGATGAAATGGTCGAATTGTTTAACCATTGCATTTACGACCTGGCCAGTAAAGCCCCCTCCATTGATACTCCTTTGCATGGGTTCCTGCCCTTTAAGCACGTAGATCACCTGCATCCCGATGCGGCAATTGCCATCGCAGCGGCCAAAGACGGAGAGCGTATCACCAAAGAACTGTTTAACGGCACTATCGGCTGGGTGCCATGGCAAAAGCCGGGTTTTGAACTGGGCCTGATGCTGCGCAAGTGCCTGGATGAAAATCCTGGTATCAGAGGGATCATGCTCGGTTCGCACGGACTGTTTACCTGGGGCGATACGGCTTATGAAAGTTATATCAACACCCTTGAAGTTATTGAAAGGTGTGCGGAGTACCTTGAAGAAAATTATGGAAAAAAAGGCCCGGTGTTTGGCGGGCAAAAAATAGAAAGCGCCGCAAAAGAACAACGCTTGAAACAGGCTGCGGCAATAGCGCCTGTATTGAGGGGCTTCTGCTCAAGTGAAAGAAACATGATCGGTCATTTTACCGATGATGCAAGGGTACTTGAATTTATCAATTCCCAGGACCTGGACCGCCTGGCGCCCCTGGGTACCAGTTGTCCTGATCACTTTCTACGCACTAAGATCAGTCCGCTGGTATTGAAGCTGGACATCAACGAAGACCTTGCCGATGTAAAATCCCTGAAAGAAAAACTAACACCGGAGTTTGAGGCCTACCGTAAAATGTATGCCGAGTACTACAACTCCTGTAAACATAGCAACAGTCCGGCTATTCGTGATGCCAATCCGGTCATCATTTTGTACCCGGGCATCGGCATGTTCTCTTTTTCAAAAGATAAGCAAACGGCGAGGGTCGCTGCAGAATTCTATACCAATGCCATCAATGTAATGAAAGGGGCGGAAGCCATTTCTGAATACACTTCTTTACCGAGACAGGAAGCGTTCAACATTGAGTACTGGTTACTGGAAGAAGCCAAGCTGCAGCGCATGCCTAAGCCGAAAGCCCTTACCGGAAAAATTGCCCTGATTACAGGCAGTGCCGGAGGGATAGGCAAGGCCATTGCTAAAAAGTTTGTAGAGGAGGGTGCCGTGGTGGTATTGAACGATATGAATGCAGAGCGCCTGGAAAGTGCAGGGGAAGAGTTTGAAAGTAAATATGGTAAGGATAGCTATGCCAAGGCTATGCTGAACGTAACCAGTGCTGAAGATATCTCGGCCGCGTTTGATGCTGCAGCATTGGCTTTTGGAGGGGTGGATATTGTGGTAAACAATGCCGGTCTTTCCATCTCCAAAACCATAGCCGATCATTCAGAAAAAGACTGGGACCTGCTCTACGATGTATTGGTGAAAGGCCAGTTTTTCATTACCCAGGCTGCTGCCGCGGTAATGCAGAAACAGGATATAGGAGGTGACATTTTGAACATTGTAAGTAAAAATGCACTGGTAAGTGGTCCAAACAATGCCGGTTATGGCAGTGCCAAGGCGGCACAACTTCACCTGAGCAGGTTAAACGCTGCAGAATTGGGTGCTGACCGCATCCGCGTAAATGTAGTGAACCCGGATGCCGTGATCAGCGACAGCAACATCTGGGCCGGAGGATGGGCCGAAGGCCGGGCAAAAGCTTATGGAATAACCGTGGCAGAGTTGCCGGCTTATTATGCAAAACGTACCTTGCTGAATGAAATAATTTTACCTGAAGATATTGCCAACGCCTGCTTTGCTTTTGTAGGGGGGCTGCTGAACAAATCGACAGGAAATGTGTTAAATGTGGATGGTGGTGTAGCCAATGCCTTTGTCCGTTAAAACCAGAAATGATGATATTAGAGAATTATCAGATAGATTCGCACAATAGCGAACTTTTAGCCAAACACCAGCGCAGGCTTGCCTTTATAGCTGATGAGGTTTCAGATGCCGAAGCAATTATACAGAAATTGATAGCTTTTCAGATCGGCATACCCAGCTGGGCCCTGGGTACAGGCGGCACCCGCTTTGGGCGCTTCTCTTCGGGAGGCGAGCCGCGTAACATCGAAGAGAAAATAGAAGATATAGGTTTGCTGCATAAATTAAATGCGGCAAGTGGTGCCATCTCGCTGCACATTCCCTGGGATACCGCAGATGATGTGCAGGCGGTTAAGGCCCTGGTAGCGCAGCACGGACTAAGTTTTGATGCCATGAATTCCAATACCTTCCAGGATCAGGCGGGTCAGGTGCATAGCTATAAATTTGGCTCCCTGCAACATGTCAGCAAAGCAGTGAGGAAACAAGCCATTGATCACAATATAGAGGTCATCCGTCAGGGCGTGGAACTGGGTTCTAAGGCACTTACTGTATGGCTGGCCGATGGCTCGTGTTTTCCCGGACAGCTCAACTTCCGGAAGGCCTTTCAGCATACTTTGGAAAGCCTGCAGGAAATTTATGCCGCTTTACCGGCCGACTGGAAGGTCTTTGTGGAGTACAAGGCCTTCGAGCCTAATTTTTATTCTACAACTGTGGGGGATTGGGGCCAGTCTTTATTGTATGCCAGTAAATTAGGCCCTAAAGCGTATACCCTGGTTGACTTGGGGCATCACCTGCCGAACGCCAACATTGAGCAGATCGTTTCCCTGCTGTTGATGGAAGGTAAGCTGGGCGGCTTCCACTTTAACGATTCCAAGTATGGTGACGATGACCTGACGGCCGGAAGTCTGAAGCCTTACCAGCTGTTCCTGATCTTCAATGAACTGGTGGAAGGAATGGATGCCCGCAACATGAAACACCATAGCGATCTGGGATGGATGATTGATGCCTCGCACAATGTCAAAGACCCGCTGGAAGATCTTTTACAGTCTGTTGAAGCCATCATGCTGGCTTATGCCCAGGCTTTGTCGGTAGACCGTAAGGCTTTACTGGAGGCACAGGAAACAAACGATGTGGCCCGGGCTCAGGAAATACTGCAGCAGGCTTTCCGGACCGACCTTCGTCCGCTGGTAGCCGAAGCACGATTACGTGCCGGCGCAGCCCTTGCCCCGCTGGAGCTGTTCAGAAAAATTAAAGTAAGGGAAGAACTCATTAAAAGCCGTGGTCTGAAAACCGTAGCGACAGGATTGTAACGGATGGAGGTAAAGATGAAGGCGGTTCCGGTAGTAGCGGTTTTTGATGTAGGTAAAACCAACAAGAAATTGTTCCTGTTTGACGAACAGTACAAAATTGTTTTCGAGCGCTCAGCAAGGTTTACTGAAACGGTGGATGAGGACGGTGACCCCTGCGAGAACCTGGAAAGCTTAAGGTTGTCCGTTTTTGACTCCTTAAGGGAGGTGTTCAGGAATCCTGCATTTGAGGTGAGGGCCATCAATTTTGCCACGTATGGTGCCAGCTTTGTTTATGTTGACGAAGATGGCAAAACTCTGGCGCCATTATATAATTACCTGAAGGAGTATCCTCCGGCACTGAAAGATCAGTTTTACGCTGCTTATGGAGGCGAGACTGAGTTCTCTAACCGTACGGCCTCTCCTGTGCTGGGTAGCCTCAATTCGGGTATGCAGCTGTACCGTATCAAGTATGAAAAACCAGAGCTGTTTAAACAGATCAGGTATGCGCTTCACTTACCCCAGTACCTGAGCTACCTCATTTCGGGTGAGGCCTATTCTGATCTGACGAGTATAGGCTGCCACACCAATCTCTGGGATTTTACCCGGAACGATTACCATGAATGGGTACGCAAGGAAGGTATAATAGATAAGCTGGCGCCTATCGTTCCCTCAGACAGTGTAATCCCGGCTGCTTTCCCGGGAAACAATTATGCCGTTGGTGCCGGTTTCCATGATAGCTCAGCAGCATTGGTGCCTTACCTGGTCAACTTCCACGAGCCTTTTGTCCTTTTGTCTACCGGTACCTGGTGCATCAGCTTAAACCCCTTCAACTCAAATCCGCTCACAGCAGATGAACTGGAAAACGATTGCCTTTGTTATTTACAGTATGAGGGAAAGCCTGTAAAAGCTTCCCGGCTGTTTGCTGGCTATGAACACGAACAGCAGGTAAAACGGATAGCAGCCCATTTTGGAACAGATGTGATTGCTTACCGCTCAGTATCTTACGAACCGCAACTCATTGTAGCGTTACAGGAGGCAAACAAGCCAGATGGATCGGGCGATCGGCAGGGCGGTGGACTGAAAGAGTCCCCTTTTGCTAAACGCGACTTAAATCAGTTCAGTTCAGACATTGCTGCTTATCACCAATTAATGCTGGATCTTGTTGGCCAGCAGTATATTTCTACAAACAGGGTGCTTGCGGGCACTGCGGTAAAACGCATATTTGTAGATGGGGGGTTCAGCAAAAATGTAATATTCATGAACCTGCTGGCAGCGGCTTTTCCTCAGCTGGAGGTTTTTGCCGCCCATATGGCCCAGGCCACTGCAGTAGGCGCTGCCCTGGCCATCCACAAGTCCTGGAACACAAAGCCTTTGCCGAACGATATTGTGGAGCTGAAATATTATGCCGCAGGCACGGTTTTGTCTTAAATTTTGTTAACTTAAGCCTTAACCTTAGCCGACGAGATGAAGCCGCTGAATTTTTTCGATTTTATCCATGTAGACGAATATTCTTCTACGCCTAAATACCTGCAGCTAACGAATTCTATCTTAAGCGGTATAGAATCCGGTAAGATTGAGCAGGGCTATCTGCTGCCTTCTATCAATGAACTGAGCTATGAACTGGATATTTCCAGGGATACTGCCGAAAAAGGCTACAAACACCTTAAAAAGATTGGCATTGTAGGCTCGGTGCCAGGCAAAGGCTATTACATCATCAGTACGGCTTTCAGGTGCACCCTTAAAATATTCCTGCTCTTCAATAAACTCAGTGCGCATAAAAAGATCATTTATGATTCCTTTATCAAAGCACTGGGCGAGCATGTTGCTGTAGATTTTTACATCTACAATAACGATTTTAACCTTTTTAAAAAATTGTTGTCCAATAAAAAGGGCGACTATTCCCATTATGTCATCATTCCTCATTTTATGGAAGCAAATGACCATGTTCACGAAGTGATCAACCAGATTCCCAAGGAAAAACTGGTCTTGCTGGACAAACTGGTGCCAGGTGTAAGCGGAGAATATGCTGCGGTATATGAGAATTTTGAAAATGACATTTACAATGCGCTTGAACAGGCCAGGGAGCACCTGAGTAAATACCATACCATCAAACTCATTATGCCGAAACGGAGTTATTATCCTATGGAAATCCTGAAAGGTTTTTACCGTTTCTGTCAGCAATACGCTTTTACCTCCAAAGTTGTGAACCAGATCCAGACCGAAGAGATTGCCGAAGGAGAGGTTTACATCAACCTGATGGAAGATGACCTGGTTAGCCTGATAGAAAGGATCATTAACCTGAAACTGGAACTTGGGAAAGACATTGGGGTGATTTCCTACAATGAGACCCCTTTAAAAAAAATCATTTTAAACGGCATTACTACTGTGTCTACAGATTTCAGGCAGATGGGCGAAATGACAGCCAGATTGATTCTGGACAACGCCAAAGATCACCTGGAAGTGCCCTTTCATTTAACGCTCAGGGCTTCGCTTTGATATTTCTCTTCTTCCATTAAGACAAGCACTTCCTGCCAGTTGTTTACCCGGGTGTGGTGGGTATGATTTGTATTGTGCCCTGCAGTAAACATAATAGGCATCCCTTTGCAGTAATCAAGGTTTTTGCAGTGGTCGTCAATCAGGTAATCGGTATTTACCACACTTTTGTCTCCGCAAAAAATAATATTTTTCCAGCTGATAAAAGGAAAGTGCTCGGCTAGCCATTCCCTTTTTTCAAATAAAGACAGCGGGAATTCCATTGCTGCCGAGACGATGTAAATTTCAAAGTCTTCAGCCAGTTTTTTTACTGCTGCTACAGCGCCTTCCATTACCGGGATTGTACGGAAAAATCCAGGCGAATAAACAAACTTTTTTACAGCCTCTTTATCAGGAAAAGCATCTGACTCCTTTACACCAATAAAAACCTCGTGACCCAGTTTAACGCCATAGTCGCGCTCATACCAGTTTAACCACTGGGCCTCGATGTTTGCGAGGACCCCGTCCATATCAATTCCGATTGTTTTTTTCATGTGTTTCGAATTATTTTGCAACAAATGTAGTTATATATTGCATAATATTGCAATATTTATTTATTATATTTGCACAATATTGCAGTTAAATTATGATTAAGGCAGAAAGACAACGGTTGATCATCTCGCATGTGAGTAAAGACCAAAAGGTACTTTTGAGCGACCTGAGTACATTATTAAGTGTATCTGAGGATACGGTAAGGAGAGACATTAAAGAACTTTCCGATCAGGGATTGCTGAAGGCCGTGCGCGGAGGTGCGATCTCTCATTCGCCCATTCCCCTGCATTTCAGGGACAGGGAACATTATGATGTAAGTCATAAAGCAATTATTGCCGAAAAGGCGCAGCAATTTATCAGCGACGGGCAGGTGGTGCTTTTTGATTCCGGTACTTCAGCGCTCGCGGTAGCTACCCACCTGCCAAAAGAACGGAAAATTACCGCGGTGACCAATAGTTTCCCTGTGGCGGCTGTACTGGAAGACCATCCCAATGCCGAAGTGATCTTTATCGGGGGGCGTTTAAACAAGACCGCGTTTTCAACCTCTGGTCATGAGGTTATACGGGCGCTTGGCGGCCTAAGTCCGGATGTCTGTTTTCTGGGGATTTGCAGTATTGATGTAAACCATGGCATAACCGGAAAAGATTACGAAGATTCGCAGGTCAAGAAAATGATGGTAGAGCGGGCCAGGTATGTTATAGCCCTTTCAACATTGGAAAAAATCGGGACGGCAGAACCTTATCTGATCTGTGAGGCACAGTCACTCGACGCCATCATTACGGACATGGAGCCTGATCACGAAGCGCTGCAGGTTTATACAGCTGCAGGAATAGAAATTGTCTGAAGTTTTAAGAAGCCATTGTTTCGGTAGTTCTGCCTACCGCAATCTTTCTGATGGTTTTGATGATCGAATTGGTATCATAACCACACAATGCCCATAGTTCCGCTTGTTCTCCGTGGTCAATAAAGCTGTCGGGGATACCCAATCTGATCACCTGCGCGCTGTATTTGTGGTCGGCCATGAATTCCAGTACGGCAGATCCCATTCCGCCCTGTAAACAGCCATCTTCAACGGTAATTACATTCCTGTAGCGTTTAAATACATCGTGCAGTAAGGCTTCATCCAGCGGCTTAACGAAGCGCATATCGTAATGCGCAGGGTGTATACCTTCACTGTTCAGCTCTTTACAGGCTTCTACGGCAAAGTTCCCTACATGGCCAATGGTTAATATGGCTACATCTTCTCCGTCGCATATTTTTCTTCCTTTTCCAATTTCAAGTGCTTTAAAAGGTCTTTTCCAGTCTGGCAGCACTCCATTTCCCCTTGGGTAACGGATAGAAAATGGGCCGGTATTTTCCTGCTGGGCGGTATACATCAGGTTGCGCAACTCCTCCTCGTTCATTGGGGCAGCTACGGTCATATTGGGTATGCAACGCATATAGGCCAGGTCGTACGCGCCGTGGTGAGTGGCGCCGTCGGCGCCGGCAAAACCTGCCCGGTCCAGACAAAACACTACATTCAATTTCTGGATGGCCACGTCATGGATCACCTGATCATATGCCCTCTGCATAAAGCTGGAGTAAATGTTGCAAAAGGGTACGAGGCCCTGTGTTGCCAGTCCGGCCGAAAATGTAACGGCGTGCTGTTCTGCAATGCCCACATCAAAAGCGCGGTTCGGCATGGCCTTCATCATGATGTTCATGGATGAGCCTGAAGGCATGGCGGGGGTGATCCCTACAATTTTTTCATTGGCTTCTGCAAGCTCTACAAGGGTATGCCCAAATACATCCTGGTATTTAGGCGGCTGCGGCTTGTCGGATACAGATTTTTTGATCTCACCGGTAATCTTGTCGAACAAACCCGGTGCATGCCATTTGGTCTGGTCTTTTTCGGCCAGGGCAAAGCCCTTTCCTTTTAAGGTTACACAGTGCAAAAGTTTAGGTCCCGGGATATCTTTCAAATCCCTGATGACCTGCACCAGACGCTGTACATCATGGCCGTCAACCGGGCCAAAATATCTGAAGTTTAGTGCCTCGAACATGTTGCTTTGTTTAAGCAAGGTGCCCTTAATACTTTTTTCTATTTTCTTTACAAACTTATGTGCATTTGGTCCCAGTTCAGATAACTTAAACAGTACCTGCGAAATATCTTCACGGAAACGGTTATAGGACTTCGAAGTGGTAATGCTGGTCAGGTACTCTTTCAATGCGCCAACATTGGGGTCAATAGACATGCAGTTGTCGTTCAGGATCACCAGCAGGTTTGAATTTTCGATTCCGGCATGGTTTAGACCCTCAAAAGCAAGGCCGGCGGTCATGGCCCCATCGCCAATCACGGCTACGTGCTGTCTGTCGGTCTCCCCTTTATAGTGAGAGGCTACGGCCATACCCAAAGCGGCAGAAATGGATGTGGAAGAATGCCCTACACCAAAAGTATCGTATTCACTTTCACTAATTTTTGGGAAACCACTAATGCCATTCAGCAGGCGGTTGGTATGAAATACAGCTTTCCTGCCGGTAAGTATTTTGTGCCCGTAAGCCTGGTGTCCAACATCCCATACCAATTTGTCGTAGGGGGTATTTAAGACATAATGCAGGGCCACCGTTAATTCCACAACCCCTAAACTGGCCGCAAAATGCCCGCCGTTTACACTGACCACATCAATAATGTACTGACGCAGTTCCTGTGCGATTTGTTCGAGGTCTTGTTCTTTATACTGCTTTAAATCAGCAGGATAGTTTATGTTGGGTAAAAACGGGCCGTTAATATCTTCCATGCAGGCTTTATTCGAATAGAAAGTACAAAGTAAGGTATTTTGTTATCAAACTAAGAAGGAAAATCGTTAATTTTACAAAATAATAATTCGATAAATGACTAGAGATACTTTAATTTTTGATTTGATTGACAGGGAATTGGACCGTCAGGAGAATGGTCTGGAACTGATTGCTTCGGAAAATTTTGTAAGCAAGCAGGTAATGGAGGCCGCAGGTTCTTGTTTAACTAATAAATATGCTGAAGGCCTGCCAGGTAAAAGGTATTATGGTGGATGCCAGGTAGTTGATGAGGTGGAAAGCCTTGCTATTGAAAGGGCAAAAAAACTTTTTGGTGCAGAATGGGTGAATGTTCAGCCGCACTCTGGTGCACAGGCAAATGCAGCAGTAATGCTGGCCGTAATTCAGCCTGGAGATAAGATCCTGGGTTTTGACCTTTCGCACGGCGGTCACTTAACACATGGTTCACCGGTTAATTTTTCAGGAAAATTGTATCATCCATTATTTTACGGTGTAAAAAAGGAAGATGGAAGAATAGATTATGCCAGGCTGGAAGAGGTAGCGCTGGCAGAACGCCCTAAGCTGATCATTGTTGGTGCATCTGCTTATTCAAGGGAATGGGATTATGCTTTTGTACGTAGTGTGGCCGATAAAATTGGTGCCCTGTTAATGGCGGATATTTCTCACCCTGCAGGTTTAATTGCCCGCGGATTGTTGCAAAACCCGCTTCCACACTGTCACATCGTAACCACTACCACACATAAAACCTTACGCGGCCCACGTGGCGGTATGATTATGATGGGTAAAGATTTTGAAAACCCATTCGGATTAAAAACTCCTAAAGGCGAAACCCGCATGATGTCATCTGTTTTAGATATGGCTGTTTTTCCTGGTACCCAAGGTGGGCCATTGGAGCACATCATTGCTGCTAAGGCCATTGCTTTTGGTGAGGCTTTGAGCGACGAGTACCTGACTTATGTGAAACAGGTACAGGCAAATGCCCAGGCCATGGCCAAAGCTTTTGTAGCTAAAGGATATGGCATCATATCAGGAGGGACAGATAACCACCTGATGCTGATCGACCTTCGCAATAAGAACATTACCGGTAAACTGGCCGAGAGCGCACTGGAAAAGGCAGACATTACCGTAAACAAAAATATGGTTCCTTTTGATGATAAGTCACCATTTGTAACTTCGGGAATCCGGGTAGGTACTGCTGCGATTACCACAAGAGGTTTCAAAGAATCGGAAATGGAACAAATTGTTGACCTGATTGATCAGGTGCTGACCAATGCAGAAGATGAAAATAATTTGAAGCAGGTTAAAGAAAAAGTTATAAGTTTAGTAAGTCGTTTTCCACTATATAAATAACGGCTTTTACCAAAGCTAAATGTTATCAGAGAACCAGTTTGATCGTATTGCTAAGCTCGCATCACTTTTATGTAATGCACCAATTGCAATTATTGGATTAGTAGATGGCGACAGGCTCTGGTTCAAATCAGCAATAGGTACTGCATTAAATGAGATGCCCCGGGGCATCTCATTTTGTGAACATACCATGCAGGGTGAGCATACTTTTGAAGTATATGATGCCCAGGCGGATGAAAGATTCAAAGACCACCCTTCTGTTGTGGGCCATCCCCATGTCAGGTTTTATGCCGGAGCGCCTTTGATAGACGAAAAAGGTGAAAAATTGGGTGCCCTTTGTGTATTAGATCCTACGCCGAGAAGCCTCAGCGAATCGCAAAAGGAGGGGCTCGAAACCCTTGCCCAGGAAATCATTACCCATATTGTCCTGGATAAGAAAAGCAGGGAACTGGAAGCCAATACCCATCGATATGAAGAGTTGCTTACCATCTCTGCTGTTTCTCCGGAGATTCACTGTATTCTTGATTACAGCGGGAATGTATTGTTTATTAACGATGCCGTTACCAATATTCTTGAATATACCGTTGAAGAAGCCATTGGTTTAAACATCTGGAATTTTTTTCACAGGGATGATTTGGACCGTGTGGTAAAGACCATTGAGGATGGGCTGAGGAACAAGATCAAAGAATTTGCCATCGATTTTCGCGTGGTAAGTAAAACAGGCGTAATCCGCTGGCTGGGCTGGAGCATGATTGCTAAAAAAGGGCGGTGGTATGCTTACGGCAGAGACATTAGCGACAACAAGAAAGTAGAACACGAGCTCAGAAAGCTCTCATTCGTAGCCAGCAAGGTGAACAATGCTGTGGTGATCAATGATGCCAACAACCATGTAACCTGGGTAAACGAGGCTTTTGAAAAAATTACAGGGTTTAACCTGGATGACCTGAAAGGAAAAAGGTTGGGCGATTTAATTGCCGGGCCAAAAACCGATATGGAACTTCTGGCAAAAGCAAGAGAACTCACCAGGCAAAACCAGTCTTTCACCGTGGACATGCTTGCTTACCGGAAAGACAAGCAGCCCATCTGGCTGTCTATTTATAATACGGTGGTCTTTAACGAAGCCGGTAAAGTTGAAATAGAAGTCGAGATCATTATTGACATTACCGAAAAGAAACAAGCCGAACGGGAAATGGTAGAAGCCCGGGAACAGGCACTGCAATTGAGCGAGGCTAAAGAAATGTTCCTTTCTGTAATGAGCCATGAAATCAGGACGCCGCTGAACGCAGTAATTGGCATGACGCATTTGCTGATGGAGAATGACCCAAAGCCATCACAGCTGGAGGACCTCAATATCCTTAAATTTTCGGGTGAAAACCTGCTGAACATCATCAACGATATTCTTGATTTCACTAAAATGGAAACAGGGAACCTACAGCTGGAATCGCTGCCATTTAGTATGAAAGCGCTTACTACAGACATCATCACTTCTTTGTATGTGAATGCAACCAAGAAAGGGAATGTGCTGCAGCTGCTGGGCGATGATCAGATCCCGTCCAGCTTGCTGGGGGATAAAACACGGTTGTACCAGATCCTGATGAATTTGCTGGGTAATGCCATTAAATTTACCGACCAGGGAAAAATAACCCTGCAATTAAAGCTGGTTGCAGCCAGTGAAACGCAGGCGACCATACATTTTGAAATAACGGATACCGGAATTGGGATTCCGGAAGATAAGCTGTCTTACGTTTTTGAAACATTTACACAGGCCAAAACCGATATTTCAAGAAAATATGGTGGAACAGGTCTTGGGCTCGCCATCACCAGGAAACTGCTGGAGCTCTACAACTCAAAGATTGAGGTAAGAAGCAAGGAAGGTGAGGGGACTTCTTTTTCATTTACACTGACTTTTGATAAAGCGCCCATTGTTTTCCCTTCAATGAAACCTTCGGCGCAGCCGGTTAATTTTAGCGGTAAAAAAATACTGATTGTTGACGACAATGAGATTAACCTGTTGATTGCAAAAAGGATACTGACGAAGTTCGGGCCTGAAATGGATTTTGCACTGAACGGAGAAGAAGGCATTGGAATGGTGCAAAAACAAACCTATGATCTCATTTTTATGGACATCAAAATGCCAGGGATAGATGGATTTGAGGCTACACGCAGCATCAGGGCGCTGGATGGTGATTATTTCAAAAGTGTGCCGATTATTGCTTTAACGGCTTCCACGCTTCATAACGAATACATCAAATTTAAAGCATCGGGAATGAACGGGCATATTTTGAAACCGTTTAAGCCAGAAGAAATCCGGGATATCCTTTCTGCTTATTTATAGGTTTGAATTATTGGGTGATATGGCCTGGTAAATTGGAGATTTTCTTAAAAGATAAAGGGCCGACAATTCATTGGGATGAATGTGTCGACCCTTAAATTAACGCTCTCACCACAAAGATGATAATTTTTTTTGAATTCCAAAAAATATCTGAAATTATTTTTTGCAAGGGCATTTGTACTTAAAAGCGCCTATTCCGTATAAGCAACAGTGGCGATACTTATTTTTGCCGGGCTGCAGGTTTGAAGTGTAATACAGCAGGCCTCCAGGGTTGCTCCCGTTGTCATTACATCATCTACCAGTAAAATATGCAGGTTTTTAAACAGAGCGCTATCCTGTACTGCAAATACAGACTGCATATTCTTAAAGCGGTCGTACCTCCCTTTTTTAGTCTGGCTTTTGGTAATCCCCGTTCTAACCAAGCCATTGCGGCTTACGGGCACGTTTAATACCGCTCCAATACCTTCGGCAATACACTGGCTTTGGTTATACCCTCTGAGGCGCTCCCTGCGGGGATGAAGCGGTACCGGTACGATCAGATCAATTCCACTATACACTGGTGCCTGCATCAATTTTTCGGCAATCATATGGCCAAGCTTAGTTCCCAAATCCTTTCCTCCCCTGTATTTTAAATGATGGATGAGGTTTTGTGTCCGGTAACCTTTCTTGAAATAAAGGAGAGACATTACCGCATTGCAATGTACACGTCCCCAAAGCTGTTTTGCTGCTTTGTTTTCGGGGAAGAGGTGATAATCGGTATAGGGTAACCGGTACAGGCAGTGTGTACAGATCTGGTCTTCCCCTTTGTACAAGTGTGTGTCACAGCCACAGCAAAGATTGGGAAACAGCAAGGCCAGCAGGTCCCTGAAAATATTTTTAAGCAGCTTCATGCTGCCAAGCTATACAGATTTAGATTTACGTTGGTAAATTTTTTAACCTGAGCTAAACGTTATCTAAACGGTCTCCTTAACGGCAAGCTGTCCGCAGGCGGCATCTATGTCTTTACCGCGACTGCGCCTGATGTTGGTGTTGATGCCCTGGCTTTTCAGGTAATTGGAAAAGGCATCTATCTTATCGCCTTCTGCATTGAGGAACCCTGCAAATTGTATCGGGTTGTATTCGATCAGGTTAACCTTGCAAGGCACATGTTTGCAGAACCTGGCCAGCTCCATGGCATCGGCTATCTCATCATTAAACTGGTTAAAAACTATATATTCGTAGGTTACCGGGTTCTTGGTTTTTGCAAAATAATACTTTAATGCTTCGGCCAGTGCTTTCAAAGAGTTGTGCTCATTGATGGGCATGATCTCATTGCGTTTTTTGTCGTTGGCTGCATGGAGGGATAGCGCAAGATTAAATTTAACGCCATCATCTCCAAGCTTTTTGATCATCTTGGCAATGCCTGCTGTAGAAACTGTAATGCGCTTGTACGACATATTTAACCCATCGGGAGCGGTAATCCTGTCTATGGATTTTAATACATTGGCATAATTCAGCAAGGGTTCGCCCATGCCCATATATACAATATTGGTTAAAGGCGCATTGTAATTTTGTTTGGCCTGCTGGTCTATCAGTACTACCTGATCGTAAATCTCATCGGCATTTAAGTTACGCTTACGGTCCATATATCCGGTTGCGCAAAATTTGCAGGTTAAGCTGCAGCCCACCTGTGAGCTTACACAGGCGGTCATCCGCTCGTCCATAGGAATCAGCACACCTTCTACAATATTGCCGTCATATAACCTGAAAGCACTTTTTATGGTATGGTCGTTGCTGATCTGCGATTTGTTTACCTCAACTACATTGATGGCGTAACTGGCATCCAGCTTGGCCCTGAGCTCTTTTGAAAGGTTGCTCATCTCGGCAAAGCTGCGTGCCGATTTTTCCCAAAGCCATTGGTAAACCTGTTTTGCCCTGTAGGCAGGCTCCTGCATAGCAGTAAAGTGCTGTTGCAGCTGATTGAGGTCTAATGAACGGATATCTGTTTTATTTGTAGCAGGCATTTGCTGCAAAGATACCAAAAATAAAATTTCTAACGGCGCCTGCTGTTCTTTTTGGATGGCCCGCCCGATTTGTTCCAGTCGTTAGCCGGTGTGGCTTTGTGTTTACCTGCAGGCTTTGCTGCCCCAGGCTTTTTCCTGTTATCTGCGTTGCGGGGTTTTGCTACTGCTTTTTTACTGGCGGGGAATTCCTCATTTTGAGCCTTGGGCTTTTTGCTTACTCTTTTCGGCGTGGTATCGGCCTGCGCATTGGATTTGGCTACCATATTATAAATTTCAGTAAGCTCTTCGGGGCTCAGCTCGCGCCATTCACCCAGGGGAATACCTTTTAACTGAATATTCATGATCCGTACCCGCTCCAGCTTGGTCACCTCGTAGCCAAAATACTCGCACATCCTCCTGATCTGGCGGTTCAGGCCCTGTATAAGTGTAATCCGGAATACCAGTGGACTTTCCTTTACCACTTTGCATTTTTTTGTCATCACCCCCAGCACAGGAACGCCCTTAGCCATTCCGGTAATGAACTGATCTGTAATCGGCTTGTTTACCGTTACCACATATTCTTTTTCGTGGTTGTTGCCCGCGCGCAGGATTTTATTGACCAGGTCGCCATTATTGGTCAGGAAAATCAGCCCCTGGGAGTCCTTATCCAAACGGCCAATAGGGAATACGCGCTCACTATGGTTTACGTGATCAACAATATTTCCTTTCACTCCGGCTTCTGTAGTGCTGGTAATGCCAACGGGTTTGTTGTAGGCAATTAAAACGGATTGCTCAACCCCTTTAGGCTCAATGCTCTGCCCGTTCACTGTTACAATGTCCCCAAAAAATACTTTGTCGCCCACCTTGGCTTTTTTGCCATTAATGTATACATTTCCCTGCTCTATATACCTGTCGGCCGCTCTTCTAGAGCACAAGCCACTCTCACTAATGTATTTATTTAATCGGGTAGTCGAATCGGACATGGGTATGGGTATAAATTGAAATTATTTACAAAGAAATCAATTTATACCCATATTAACTATCAAATTGTATTTTTAAAAATCCATTTCATCGGCACTTGGGCCAAAACTGCCGGGTATAGGGATGTTGAGCAATCTCAGATATACACCTAATTGTGCCCGGTGATGAACAACCTGGTTCAGGCTCATGCGGATCACATCGGCTTTAGGCTCTACGCTGTAAACCTGCTCTCCGTTTCTTAGCGTCCAGCCTTTATCCAGCACCTCTTCATATTGATCTGTAAGATGGCTGCGCCCGTCTGCCAGCGACTTTTCAAAATAGGCGAGCAGCTCTTCTGTATTTTTGATGTCTTCCGGTTGATAAGGGTTATTGGCAAAATCCAGTTCATCGGTAGTTAGCGCCATTGTTATCCAGGAAGGAAGTTCGGCGATGTGTGTAGCCAGCCTTTTAACCGTCATACTTTTTGGGTGCGGCTGCCAGTCAAATTTATCGGTTGGTACTCTTTCCAGCATTTTACGGGTGGTTGCTGCTGCTTCATTCAGTTCTTTCAAAAACATTCCAATTCTGTTCATAACGTTGTTTATTTGAGTTTTAATGATTAACAACACAAAGAAACAGAGGGGCACTGACAACCCTATGGCAGTCTGTTTTTTTATCTAATATTTTACAGGCAATAACTTCATGTACTCATTGATGTGCATGTGGTCCGTTTTGCGGAACGGTATTTCCAGGTTCCTTACTTTTTTGATGCGGGAGACCCTGAAATCGCGGTATTCCCTGCGTAGGTGGCACCAGGCAATCAGGTGCCAGTTAAATGCATAGAATACAAGCCCTATAGCTTCAACTTGGCGTTTGCTACTTTCTTTGTTGTTGTTCTGGTAATCGAGCTCTATTACATACTGACCTGATATTGCATTTTGAAGACCGGCCAGATGGTCAAACTCCTCATTGATCATTTCATGGTGCAGCTGGAACTTGATGCTGTCATTGAGCAGTTCCAGTTTTTCCTTTTGCGAATGTTTCAGTACGGCCTTTACCTTATTAAGGGCGGTTGTATAATTGGTAAAAATAGATTTGTCTGCAAAGCGGGACACCAGTCGCTCCATGATCAGCAGGGCATTGGCCTCATCAGAAGTGAAAGAGACAGGGGGCAGGAAATAACCCTGTACAATAAAGTAACCTTTGGGCTGCTCAAAGCTGATGGGTACTCCTTGTTCCAAAAGTGCTTTTACGTCGCGATAGACCGTACGTATGCTGATCCCGAATTGTTCAGAAATTTTTTCTGCAGTAATATATTTCTTGGTTTGCAGCAGTATAAGTATGCCAAAAAGGCGGTCTATGCGATTCATGGGAGCTGGAATGGTGTTGCACAAATATAACAGATGGGCAGGGCGTTTGCATAAAAAATTCTTTAATTTGCATATGATATCTCCTGTTTCTGCAACATATATTTATCCTGTTTCTGCCCCGCCCGTAAAGAATGGCGTTTTAACTTTTGATGAACAAGGCACGATAACAGGTGTTTTTACAGCAGAGGAAGCCCGGGAGCGGCAGCTGAAAAATATACGGCATTATGAGGGCTTACTGGCTCCGGGTTTCGTAAACACACATTGCCACCTGGAGCTTTCTCATTTGAAAGACCAGATTCCGCAGCATACCGGCTTGCCTGAGTTTGTACAATCGGTGATTAAACTCAGGAACTTCAATGCGCAGGAACGGGAGGAGGCTATGGCAAAGGCTGATGCGGCTATGTATGCAAGCGGTATTGTAGCTGTAGGTGATATTTCCAATCAACCCGTTACAAAGCCTATCAAACAGCATTCAAAGCTATATTATCATACTTTTCTGGAGATTATGGGCTTCAGGCCAGAACAGGCCGAAGCCATCATGGAAAGGGTGAAGCAGTTAAAAGACGAGTTTGGATCGCTCCCGATATCTATAGTACCCCATGCACCTTATTCTGTATCGTCCGAATTATTTAAGGTGTTGGCTGAATATGCTGCGGAAACAGGCGGGCCGATCAGCATTCATAACCAGGAGACCAAAGAGGAAAACGATTTTTTTGAGCGTAAAGAAGGCGGCTTTTTAGATCTTTTTGAATTTCTGGGGCAGGACATAGACTTTTATCAGCCATCCGGAAAAACATCGTTGCAGACTTACCTGCCACTTTTGCCGCCTGAGCTAAAAACCTTGCTGGTCCATAATACTTATACCTCTGCTGCTGATGCCACTTTTGCAGCGTCCGTTCATCCGAACTTATATTGGGGCCTTTGCCCGAAAGCAAATTTATATATAGAGAACCGCCTGCCTGATGTAGACATGATGCGCAGGGCCGGGTTGAGGATCACGATAGGAACGGATAGCCTGGCCAGCAATAACAGTCTGGACCTGCTATCGGAGTTAAATGTATTGCAGCAGCATTTTAATGTCCCTACGGAGGATTTGCTGAAATGGGCTACATTCAATGGCGCAGAATTTTTAGGGATAACGCAGCAGTTTGGTAGCTTTGAACCTGGAAAACGGCCGGGGCTAAACCTGCTTGGCTTTAAAGAACAGGATGGAAAAGTGATTTTGGGCAATGAGCTACAGCGTTTATTATAAATTAATGCAGATTTATGAAGAACAGGATTACTGAACTTTTTAACATACAATTTCCTATTATACAGGCAGGGATGATCTGGTGCAGTGGCTGGCGGCTGGCATCAGCAGTTTCCAATGCAGGTGGCTTGGGCATCCTGGGAGCCGGCTCCATGTACCCGGAAGTACTGCGTGAACATATTCGCAAGTGCAAGGTTGCAACTTCAAGACCTTTTGCTGTAAACGTACCCCTGCTTTATCCGAATATACAGGAAATCATGCAAATTATTGCCGAGGAGCGGGTCCCCATTGTATTTACCTCTGCCGGTAACCCAGCAAGCTGGACTTCTTTTTTAAAGGAGAAGGGGATGGTTGTAGTGCATGTAATTGCCAATACCAAATTTGCATTGAAGGCTGAAGCATGTGGTGTGGATGCTATTGTTGCGGAAGGATTTGAAGCCGGAGGACATAACGGCAGGGAAGAAACCACCACCATGTGCCTGATTCCTATGGTATGTGATGCAGTGAAGATACCGGTGATTGCCGCCGGTGGAATTGGCAGCGGAGGGGCAATGCTTGCAGCCATGGCCCTGGGCGCCGAAGGGGTACAGATTGGGTCTGCTTTTGCTGTTGCAGAAGAGTCATCTGCACATCCGAACTTTAAAGAACGCATTGTCCATGCCGCAGAGGGGGATACCCAATTGAGGATGAAAAAGCTGGTGCCGGTACGTTTGCTGAAGAATGAATTTGCCGATGCCGTTGCCCTGGCAGAAGCCGGTGGGGCGAGTGCGGAGGAACTGGTAAATATTTTAGGGAGAGCAAGGGCAAAATTGGGTATGTTTGAAGGAAATATGCAGGAAGGTGAACTGGAGATCGGGCAGGTATCGGCAATGCTGAAAGAAATAAGGCCTGCGGCGACAATTTTAGAGGAAATCTGGCAAGGGTTTTTAGCTGCTAAAACCAGGCTGCTAGCACAATAACATGCTATATTTGTAGATCAGGAAAAGAAAGTAAATGAAAATTATACATATTGATGTCAAGATAACAGGTAAGGTTCAGGGGGTTGGGTTTAGAGAGACTACCAAGTATGTCGCAGATCAGTCGGGAATTAAAGGTTTTATCAGAAATGAGGCAGACGGCTCAGTATATATTGAAGCAGAGGGCGGACAATGGGAACTGGATTCTTTTCTGGAGTGGTGCAATGACGGACCGGATCGGGCTAAAGTAGAGAATTGCGAAGTGAGCCAATCAATGGAGCCTAAACACTTCAAAGATTTTGTAATCTTAAAGAAATAGGATGTCGGCTATCAAAAAATTTCTTGGACAGACAGCCATTTATGGAGTGACGACAGTTGTGTCGAGGATGTTCAATTTTATCCTTACACCTTTGTTTACTGGGGTATTCCAACCGGCAGTGTATTCCATATTTACAAAAATGTATGCCTCTGCATCGCTGATCAATGCCATACTGGCTTTTGGAATGGAAAGTACTTATTTCAGGTACCTTAACAAACACGAGGATAAACGACAGGAAGTATATAATAATTCCTTTTTTACCGTTGGTTTTCTTTCCCTGCTTTTTCTGATTACAGGCCTGCTGTTCGCAAAGCCAATTGCTATTCATTTTTCTACTGAACCGGGGCAGGTAACGGATTACATGAGTTATGTAAATTATTTTGTGTGGCTATTGTTTATCGATGCCATTTGCGTAATCCCCTTTGCAAAGCTCAGGGCCGATGGAAAACCGATTAGGTTCAGCGTGATTAAGTTTCTTAACATTGGGAGTTTTATTGGTTTTAACCTGTTTTTTTTATTTGTTGTACCGGCTATCATCAGGACAGAAAGTTCAATTGGGCACTGGTGCGCCTCCTGGTATAGAGAGGGATGGATTGGCTATGTCTTCATTTCTAATCTGATTGCTAGTGTGTTAACATTGCTGCTGTTGGTTCCTGAACTGCTGAAGTTAAAGCTGAAGTTTGATGCAGAATTGTTTAAGAAGATGTTTTCATATTCCTGGCCTGTTCTTATAGCGAACTTATCTTTTGTAGTGAACGAGAACCTGGATAAGATGATCCTGGAACCATTGGGCGTTTCAGCCTATAACCTTGGGGTATATGGCGCGGTCTGTAAGATTGCAGTATTTTTAAGTCTTTTCATAACTGCATTTCGTTTGGGGGCAGAACCCTTCTTTTTCAGTCATGCTAAAAATGCGAATGCCAGAACGACTTATGCTACTGTACTCAATTATTTTGTGGTCGCACTTGCTCTCATTTTTGTAGGCCTGGTTGCCAACATAGAGATACTGAAACATTTTATTGATAAAGAATACTGGGTTGGACTAAATGCAGTGCCCATCTTATTGTTTGGCTACGTATGCCTTGGCATCTATAGCAACTTATCGATCTGGTATCGCTTATCAGACCAGACTAGATATGGACTATACATATCTGTAATTGGTGCAATCATCACCATTGTGCTCAATATTGTATTGGTACCCGTTTACGGCTTTATGGGCTCGGCCTGGGTATCCATGCTGGCATATTTTGTAATGATGGTGATCTCTTACGTACTGGGACAAAAAAATTATCCTATTCCGTATAACCTGAAACGGATCCTATGGTATATGTTGGTATCAATTATACTTGTTGCCCTTTCTTTTTGGGTATTTAACAGAAATATTTATATTGGAAATGTCTTGTTTCTCGTTTTCATAGCTGGGTCATTTTATGCGGAGAAAAAAGAATTGAAACAAATACTCAAAGGAAAATAGTTTTGAAAATAAGCTTATGAACATTAATATCATTAACCATTCAGGACATCCCCTGCCACAATATGAAACTGCACATGCCGCAGGGATGGACCTGCGTGCTGCTATAGAAACAGAGATTACCATTAAACCTTTGCAGCGTGTGCTGGTTCCAACAGGTTTATATATTGAACTTCCGGTAGGCTATGAAGCGCAGATCCGTCCGCGCAGCGGCCTGGCCTATAAACACGGGATCAGCATTGTGAACGCTCCCGGCACCATTGATGCCGATTACCGCGGAGAGTTGAAAGTGCTGCTGGTGAATTTATCGGACACAGATTTTGTGGTGAATAATGGCGACAGGATAGCACAGATGGTAATAGCCCGGCATGAAACCGTGGTGTGGAATGCAGTTGAAGAACTGAGTGATACCGCACGTGGAGCAGGGGGGTATGGACATACAGGAAAATAGCAGATGAAATACACGGTGTTTTTATGGATTTTACTGGGCTGTATAACTACAGCGGCCGCACAGCCGCCGCCGGTGGTTGCTCAGGTAGACAGCAATGTCATAAAAACACTTTTTTTTGCCGGTCTCCGAGATAAACTGAGTGAAGATTATAATAAAGCAAACGAGAGTTTTACTAAAATACTGGCCATCGATCCTAATAATTCGGCTGTTCATTACGAAATTGCGGTACTGAACTACCGGCAGAATAAACTTTTTGAGGCCGAAATGGCCATCAAAAAAGCAACTGCTGTTAATGCCAATAATATCTGGTACTGGCTGCTGATGGCTGAGTTGTATAAGCGAAAAGGAGATATGGAGGCTTTGGTGAAGGTCTTGAACCAGATGATCAGGCTCTCTCCGCAAACCGAAGCTTATTATTTTGACCGCTCCAATGCCTGGTTGCTGGCGGGTAAAACTGAAGAGGCCATGAAGGGATATGAGGAGCTGGAAAAGAAATTTGGCAGTTCAGAGGCTTTGGTTCATGCAAAACAAAGAATAATTGCAGAAAAAACACAGGGCAACGGAGCAACGCCCCAGGATAACAGACAGGCAGAGGCTTCGCTTACACCAGATCAGTCTAAACTGCTGCTGGCAGAAAAGCTGTTTAAACAGGGTGACCTGAATGGCGCGCTGATCCAGTATAAATCTATACTGAAAAATACGGATCAGATCTACGTGGCCTGGGAACGTACGCTGAATATCGAAGTTGCACTGGGACTCTACAAAGAAGCCCTGAAAACTGCCGATGAGGCTTTGGGAATTTATCCAAATCAGGCGGTTTTGTATTACCATCTGGCCATTGCCTTGCAGCGGGAAGCCAGGTACGCTGAAGCGCTGGTAAATATCAAGTCGGCTTTGCAACTCGATGAAGGGAACGGTCTTTATATGGAGCTATACGGTGATGTATTGTATTTAAAGGGGGATAGAGACCTGGCTTTACTGCAATGGAAAAAAGCCAAAGCAACCGGTATGGGATCGGAAAAATTAAATAGGAAGATCAATGAGCAGAAGTATGTGGAATAGGTTGATATACATGGTATTGGTTATGGGTGCGTTGCTGGGATGTAAGGTAAGGAAAGCAGTAGTTGTTGTCCCTCCGACGGATGCAGCGAAGGCAATGAGCAGCAAAAAAGCAGAAAACCTGGCTTTGCTCAAAAAGAACGATCTTGCATTTAATACCCTTGCTTTAAAAGGGAAGGCCGGTCTGGATATCAATGGCAACACAAATAATGTGAGCATGAACATCAGGATGAAGAAAGACGAAATGATTTGGATCAGTGTAACTGCCATAGCTGGAATTGAAGTTGCGCGGGTATTGATTACTCCCGATAGCCTTAAGGTTAGAAACAACTTTCAGAATGTATACCTGAAAAAGCCTTTTAGTTATGTTCATACCTTTACCAATAAACAAGTGAATTTTAAATTGCTGCAATCTATATTCTCGGGAAATACGATTGATGATTTTATGACCGAAGAATCTGAACTGGAGCAGAAGGATGGTGTGTGGGTGTTAAAAGGGCAGCAGCAGGATCTGGCTTACAGAGTGTTGTTCAATACTTTGATGAAGGTGCAGGAGAACAATCTGAATGATGTAAGATCGGGTAAAGCCTTGAAAGTTGTATATGGCGATTACCAGAAAGTAGCGGATGAGCTGTTCCCTTCGAGCATGCAGATCAGTTCGATGGCAGGGGCTAAAAACGTAGGGCTTAAGCTCGACTTTTCAAAAATTGAACGCAATCTTCCGCTTGATTTTCCGTTTAGTGTTCCAGGGAAGTATGAAGTAATAAATTGATTTTTTTTATACTTTTGACCCAATGAAGCTACGCAAATCCCTTATACTCTTATTATTTGTTTTCTTTACCCTCGTCACATCGGCCGTATTTGCCCAAAGCAGTGCGGAGCTCAAAAGAAAAAAAGAAGCTATACAAAGGGAGATTGAACTCCTGCAGCGCAATCTGACAAAAACTGCAAAAAGTAAGAAACTGACATTGGGGCAGATCAGTGCGTTAAATGCAAAGATTAACCTGATGCAGGATAAAATCACGGTGATTAACTCGGAGATCAAAAATCTGGACAACCAGATTCACGAAAATACCAACACGGTGATCAGTCTTAAAGGACAACTTAGCCAGCTTAAAAAAGAGTATGGTGCCATGATCCGCTTTGCACAGCGCAATAAGAATGCCTATGATAAGATGATGTTCATTTTTGCGGCCAAAGATTTTAACCAGGCTTATAAGCGTATTAAGTACCTGCAGCAATTTGGACAATACCGTAAAAAACAGGCGGGATATATACAGGGTACCCAAAAAGACCTGAACAATAAAATTGTTGTACTGGATAAAAACCTGAAAGAAAAAAGCAATTTGCTGCACGAACAGGAGAATGAAAAAGACAAGCTGGGCAAGAACAAGTCGGAACAATCGGCCGTACTGAACAAGTATGCCAAACAGGAAAAACAATACCAAAAGGATATTGCCGCCCGCAAGAAACAACAGGCACAGATTGACAGGAGCATCAGGGCTGCTATTGCTCGTGAGATTGCATTGGAACGTAAACGTGCAGAGGAAGCTGCAAGGGCTGCTGCTGCAAAAGCCGCCGCTGCTGCCGCCGCCGCTGCTGCAAAAGCCAAGGCCGAAAACAGGCCTGCGCCGGCTGCTGTCCCTGCGGCCAAGCCTAAAGCCGGGGGCGACTACCTGGCAGCAACGCCAGAGGCGGCAAAATTGTCCTCTGCATTTGAAAGCAACCGTGGGGGATTGCCATGGCCGGTAGCATCGGGATCTATTACCGAAAGTTTTGGTAAACATAAAAGTGGGCAGGCCAATTATGATAACGTTGGTATTACCATACAGACTGCTGATGGTGCAGCGGTAAGGGCCATCTTTAACGGTGAAGTTAGAAAGGTAAGTGGTGTAATGGGTAAATACTATGTACTCATCAGGCATGGGCAGTTTTTTACCGTCTATTCGAATTTAAGATCTGTAAGTGTTGGGGTAGGTGACAAGGTGACGACCAAACAAACCATTGGTGTTGTGGCCCTTGAGGGCGGAGTGCCTGAATTGCAGTTCCAGATATGGAGGGGGCAAACGCCTCAGAACCCTGCCGGATGGATTGCGAAGTAAACTATTGCAATTAAAATGATTATATTTGTGTTAAAGAGGTAAAAACAGAGCGAAAGATGTATACAGGTACGTTAGTTGAATTCTTAAATATGGGCGGTGGAGAGATCATGCTGATCCTTGCCGTTGTACTTTTGTTATTTGGAGGTAAAAAATTGCCTGAACTGGCGAGGGGGCTGGGAAAAGGATTGAGAGAATTTAAAGATGCATCTGATGGCGTAAAACGTGAAATCCATAGGAACATTAATGCCGTAGGTATAAATGATGAGATCAACGAATTTAAATCTGCATTTAATGATGAGCCCTCTAACCGGAACCATCCATACGCCCATACTCCAAATGATGGCACCTATACACCAGATCCTTATTCGGGGCATGATGAACCTTACAGTGAGGCCGCAAATTTTGATAAACAACAGGCTGCGGCCCATACCGAAGATACAACAAAACCAGGCACAGAGCACAGTCCTGCCGATAGCAACGAACACACTAAAACAGAAACAGATAAAACTAAAAATTAATTAAAACATCATGTTTGACACAACAATATTAGCCATGCTTGGCGGGCCGGAAATTGCCATAATCCTGGTAATTGTACTATTACTTTTTGGTGGCAGAAAAATTCCTGAGCTGATGCGTGGTCTTGGAAAGGGGATTAAAGAATTTAAAGATGGTAAAGATGGTGCTGATGATCCGGTTGAGCAAAACCGCAGCAACACCAATAAACCTGTATAGGATTACCAATCTGATTTTTTAATTTAATGTATTCTTTATTTTGAAGAAGTATAGCTCCTTAGCAGAGATACAAACCCTTATTGAGCAAAAAAAGCTCAGCGTGCCCGGGTTATTAGACTATTATTTTAAGCAAATAGAAGAACATCAACACCTCAATGCGTTTAATGAGGTGTTTTTTTATTCTGCGGCCAGCCAGGCGAAGCTTGTGCAGGAGAAGATAGATAAAGGTATGCAGGGCAAACTTGCCGGAATGGTTATCGGTATCAAAGATAACATCTGTTACCAGGACCATAAGGTAAGTGCTTCTTCAAAAATGCTGGAGGGCTTTGTTTCCCCCTATTCCGCAACCGTGGTTGAGCGGCTGATTGCAGAGGATGCAGTCATCATAGGCCGGTTAAACTGTGATGAGTTCGCCATGGGCGGTTCCAATGAAACTTCTTATTATGGCCCGGTAAAAAATGCCGCAAACCATGGAAAGGTTGCCGGAGGCTCTTCGGGTGGTTCGGCGGTTGCTGTTCAGGCAGATTTATGCCTGTCAGCATTGGGAACGGATACCGGAGGTTCGGTAAGACAGCCTGCGGCTTTTTGTGGCTGTATAGGTTTGAAACCGACCTATGGCCGGATTTCAAGATACGGTGTGATCGCCTATGCCTCGTCTTTTGACCAGGTCGGGACCATAACTTCTTCAGTTGCTGACGCAGCCATTTTGCTGGAAGTATTGGCGGGGGCCGATGCCTACGATAGTACAGTCTCCAGATTGCCTGTTGGTGCATATCATAAGGCTTTGGAGGACGCCGGCACGCGGGGAGCGCAGGAGCCTAAGAAAATTGCAGTTTTAAAGGAGACGCTGGAAAGCAGCGCCCTGGATGCCGACATCAAAAATAGCATACTTGAAGCGATAGACGAATTTAAAGCACAGGGACATACCGTAGAATATGTGTCTTTTGATTTACTGGATTACCTGGTGCCTGCCTATTACGTGCTGACGACTGCAGAGGCTTCATCCAATTTATCACGTTATGATGGAGTACATTACGGGCACCGTAACCTGGAAGCTGGAAGTTTAGATGAACTCTACAAATTGTCGAGGGCAGAAGGTTTTGGTGAAGAAGTAAAAAGAAGGATCTTATTGGGAACTTTTGTGCTGAGTGCGGGTTACTACGATGCTTATTATCAGAAAGCACAGCAGGTGAGGCGCCTGATCAGGGAAAAGATGGAGGAAATGCTCAACCATTTTGACGTTATCATCAGTCCGGTGACCCCGACGCCAGCTTTTAATATAGGAGAAAATATTGATGACCCGCTGGTCATGTATATGGCGGATATATTTACTGTATTGGCCTCATTGACGGGAATTCCGGCAATTGCTATTCCTTTGGGCAATAATACCAACGGTTTACCGTTAAGTGTACAGTTAATGGCCAGACATTTCGCGGAACAGGAGCTATTGTCCTTATCCCACACTTTTTTAAATGCCAGGCAATTGATTAACCATTAAACCAAACCATAAGCCTTTGCACCACCAAATGCCTGTGACAGAACATAAACATTAAAAAAACTAATGATGTGCCTATGAAACTAGTAGTACGTTGTGTATCTTATTGCATGTTAATCCTGAGCTGTCTTTCTGCAACAGCACAAATACGGAGTCTTAATTTAACCGATACCACCTATGTACCGATGGTGGATGAGACTGTTTTCTATAATCATAACTATATTTACAAAGCCAGGCTGGACTCCATAGAAAAAACGGTGCCGCTCAGCTACAATGAATTTGTACAAAAGTACATTGACATTTATGCCGGACGTAAGGATATGATGGGAAAGATGCTTGGATTATCCGGCTATTATTTCCCAATTTTCGAAAAAGCATTAAAAAGCTATAATATTCCGGAGGAGATCAAATACCTTCCTATTATTGAATCTTCTATGAACCCGCATGCGGTATCGAGAGTTGGCGCTACCGGATTGTGGCAGTTCATGTTTGCTACGGCAAAAGGCTATGGCTTAAACATGGACAACTTTGTAGATGAGCGTAAGGATCCTATTCAGGCCAGTTATGCTGCTGCTGCCTATTTTAGGGATGCTTATGAAGAGCTGGGCGACTGGCTGCTGGCCATTGCCGCCTATAACTGCGGTATGGGGAATGTAAATAAGGCCATTGCAAAAGCAGACTCCAGGGATTTCTGGGAGATCAGGCGCTTTTTACCTATGGAAACGCGCAATTACGTGCCAGCTTTTATTGCTGCGGTCTATGTAATGAACTACTCGGGCAATCACCAGATTAAAACCCAGAAACCCGCATTGTTAAAAAATACCGATACCATCCAGGTAAGCCGCTTTGTTTCTTTGACTTCATTGGCCGAGGCCATGAATGTTGAGACAGAGGAATTACTGAATCTGAACCCATCTTATAAGAAGAAGATTGTGAACGGGACTGAAGATGCGCCCAAACGGGTAATTTTACCGAAAGTAAACCTGGCCAGTTTTACCCGGATTTATGAGCTGCTGAACGAGACGGAAGCAGATTTAGACAGACATGTCATCCTGGCTTCCAACGATGGAAGAGTGAAGCGTAAAGCCAGAAGTGCCAGTGCGGCGAAGCCTGCTGTGGTATACCATAAAGTGCTGCAGGGGCAAAATCTAAGTGTTATAGCTGATAAGTATCATGTGGAAGTGCAGGATCTGAAAGTATGGAATAACCTGAAGAGTTCTTCTATTGTACCAGGCCAGCGCCTAAAGATATTCAATAATGCCGAAAGCAGGCACGCTGCAAAACCTTTTAAAGGTTAGCCTCAGGTTCTGCTGCTCTTTTTCCGGATTAAATTTATGTGCGTTTTTTTATTTATGGCTTATCAAAAGAATTGTAACTTTGGCCCCTTACATAGGATCATTTTATGAGTAAGATTAATAGAAAACAAGATGCACTGGACTACCACTCGCAAGGGCGGCCCGGAAAAATTCAGGTTATACCAACCAAGCCAACAAATTCTCAAAGAGATCTGGCACTTGCGTATTCACCTGGAGTTGCAGAACCTTGTTTAAAGATAGCCGAAAATACAGAAGACGTTTATAAATATACTGCCAAAGGAAATCTTGTAGCAGTAATAAGCAATGGTACCGCAGTTTTGGGTTTAGGTAACATTGGTCCGGAGGCAGGTAAACCTGTAATGGAAGGAAAGGGCCTTTTGTTTAAAATATTTGCTGATATTGATGTTTTTGATCTGGAGCTGGATACCACAAATGTGGACGAGTTTGTTAAGATCGTAAAAGCCCTTGAACCTACTTTTGGCGGGGTAAACCTGGAAGATATCAAGGCACCTGAGTGTTTTGAAATTGAACGCAGGTTAAAAGCGGAAATGAATATTCCGGTGATGCACGACGACCAGCATGGTACAGCCATTATTTCTGCTGCTGCATTGTTAAATGCCTGCGAACTGCAGAAAAAGAAAATGGACAAAATAAAGATCGTAGTAAACGGTGCAGGTGCGGCGGCTATTTCCTGCTCACGTTTATACGTTTCCTTAGGTGCCAAAAAAGAAAATATTGTGATGTGCGACAGAGCAGGCGTGATCAGGAATGACCGGGAGAACCTGGACGAAATCAAAGCCGAGTTTGCCACGTCCAGGAAACTGGATACACTGGAAGAGGCAATGAAAGATTCTGATGTATTTATCGGATTGTCGTCTGCAGATTGTGTGACAGAGGAGATGCTGAAGTCTATGGCTAAAAACCCTATTGTATTTGCCATGGCTAACCCAAATCCGGAAATTGCTTATGAACTGGCCATTAAATCCCGTAAGGACATCATTATGGCTACCGGCCGTTCTGATTATCCTAACCAGGTAAACAATGTGTTGGGTTTCCCCTATATTTTCAGAGGAGCGCTTGATGTGAGGGCCACCGCTATAAATGAGGAAATGAAGATCGCAGCAGTAAGAGCAATTGCCGAACTGGCCAAGAAATCTGTTCCCGAGGCAGTAAATATGGCCTATAATGAAAAGAATATCAAATTTGGTAAAGAATACATCATCCCGAAGCCAATGGACTTAAGGCTGATGACCAATGTTTCGGCCGCTGTTGCTAAAGCAGCAATCGAATCGGGAGTGGCCAGGAAAGTGATTACTGACTGGGATGCTTACGAAGAGGAACTGAAGCACCGCCTGGGAATGGACGATGCCATTATGCGTGCAATTACCAATAAGGCGAAATCTGATCCTAAGCGCGTGGTTTTTGCCGAAGCAGATCATTATAAGATATTAAAGGCAGCGCAGATCGTAAAAGACGAGAACATTGCCATTCCTATTTTATTGGGTAATAAGGAAGTTATTGAAAGGATCATTGAAGAAAGCGCGCTGGATCTGGAAGGTGTGACGATCATTGACACTTTTAAAGAGCCCCAGCTGATGCAGAAATATGGACAGGCACTTTACGAAAAAAGACAGCGCCGCGGACTGACACTGTTTGAGGCAACTAAACTGATGCGCGATAGAAATTACTTTGGTGCATCTATGGTAGAGTTTGGTGAGGCGGATGCCATGATTTCTGGTCTGACCAGAAATTACGTATCGACCATTAAACCTGCTTTGCAGGTAATTGGTACTGCTCCTGGTGTTAACAGGGTGGCAGGGATGTACATGATGATGACCAAAAAAGGACCTGTGTTTTTTGGGGATACTACAGTAAATGTTGACCCTACGGCAGAGGAACTGGTAGACCTTACGTTGCTCGTTGCGCAATCGGTAAGTAAATTCAATATTCATCCGCGTGTAGCACTGTTGTCTTATTCCAACTTTGGCTCTAACCAGGGCGTTGTTCCGGAGAAGGTAAGAAAGGCAGTAAAAATATTGCATGAAAAACATCCTGAGGTGATGGTTGACGGAGAAATGCAGGGTAATTTTGCAATTAACAATGCCTTGTTGAGAGACAATTTTCCGTTCAGCAGACTGGTAGACGGACCGGCAAACACATTGATCTTCCCCAACCTGGAATCAGGTAATATTGCTTATAAGCTTTTACAGGAATTGGGTGAAGCAGAGGCTATAGGGCCTATTTTGCTGGGCTTAAACAAGCCTGTTCATATTGTTCAACTTGGAAGTTCAGTTAGGGAAATTGTAAATATGGTTACCTTAGCAGTACTGGATGTTCAGGGAAAAGAACAGGAGGCATACCCTAAAAAAGGCGGATTTTTAAAAAGAACAGCTAAGAAATAGAATATGTTTGAGTATATTGATGGCAAGCTAGCTTTTAAATGCCCTACGTATATCGTTGTTGAGGCGGGTGGTGTTGGCTACCATTTGAATATATCTTTAAATACTTATAGTAACCTGGCAGATACCGAAAGGTGTAAGGTTTATACCTGGTTGCATGTAAAAGAAGATGCGCACACCCTTTATGGCTTTGCTGACGAGGGTGAGCGCAGGCTTTTTTTACACCTCATCTCTGTTTCCGGTATTGGTCCGAATACAGGGAGAATGATGCTCTCCTCGATCACTCCGGCTGAAATTCAGACGGCAATAGTGAATGCGGACCTTGCATTGATCCAGCGGATTAAAGGGATTGGTGCAAAATCTGCGCAGCGCCTGGTTTTAGAGCTGCAGGACAAATTGAAAAAAGAAGGATCAGGCTCATTGATGGCTGCTCCATTAAACAATACAGTAAAAGAAGAGGCGCTGTCGGCATTGATGATGCTTGGCTTTGCGAAACCTGCTTCTGAAAAGGCAATAGACAATGCGGTGAAAGTAGGTGGGCAAGATTTGTCTGTTGAACAAATGATAAAAATAGCATTGAAGAATTTATAGAAATTGCCCTTGAAAAACTTATTAACGCTATTTCTCTTCCTGATGGTTACTTTTGGCGGACAACAGGCTTTTTCGCAGGTTACACCGCAAAAGTCCAGGCAGGACACCGCAAGAAATTCCTTCGGCCTGAAGGAGAAGAAAAGACTTGGAATCAGGTCTTTAACAACTCCTTTTTACCCCTTACCCGACAATTTACACCGAAAAGTTGAATACGACGCTTTAAATAAAAGATACATCATCCAGGAACTGCTGGGAGATAAGCCTTTTGGGCCGGTTCAATACCTTACCGTAGATGAATACATGCGCCTGATAAACAGCGAGATCAAGCGAGAAAACTGGCGGACACTGTCTGACCAGGAAGTTAACGATGTACGGAGAACAGGTATCATTCCAAGTCTTAAGATAAACAGCAGGGCCTTTGAAAAGATTTTCGGGGGGACTACCATAGACATACAGCCCCGGGGCGAGGCTGAACTTACATTCTTAGGCCGCATTAATAAGAACGAAAACCCCTTGTTTAATGAGCGCCAGCGTGTGCAGGGAAATTTTGATTTTAACCAGCGTATTCAGATGGATGTGATTGGTAATATCGGTACCAAGCTGAAAATCAACATGAACTACAATACAGAAGCTCAGTTTGATTTTGAAAACCAGGTAAAGCTGGATTATACTGGTGGTGAAGACGATATTATTCAGAAAATTGAGGCAGGTAATGTAAGCTTACCTTTAAATACCACACTCATTAATGGTACCCAGGCCTTATTCGGGGTAAAAACCCAACTCAAGTTTGGCAAGTTAAACGTGGCCACAGTATTTACCCAACAGAAATCGCAATCCAGGCAGATCCAGATCAATAACGGGGCGCAACAAAATGAGTTCAGGCTGAATGCCGATAACTATGAGGCCAACAAACACTTTTTCCTGGCGAGATATTTCAGGGACAATTACAATAAATCGCAGCTGAATGCGCCAACCATTACGTCTGGTGTGCAGATTACCAAAATGGAGGTCTGGATTACCAATAAGTCGGGCAATACCCAGGATTCAAGGGATGTACTCGCTTTTCTTGACATGGCCGAAAACCAGCCATACAACAGCGGCATTGCCGGCGGGGCCTCGGTACTTCCATCGGCTTTTACAAATCCTCAGTTTCCCAGGAGTTCTAACGACCTTTTGAGTAAAATCCCCGCGAATTCGAGGCTGACCAATTCCAATGAGATCATTTCTTATTTTGCGCCAACAGGCGGCACAGACAACTATGCCAAGCTTACCTACGCCAGAAAGCTGACCGACAGGGAATATTATTTCCATCCGCAACTGGGTTACATCTCCCTGAACAATGCACTAAACTCAGACGAGGTACTGGCAGTTGCCTACAGGTATACTTTTAACGGGGTGGAATACCAGGTGGGGGAATTCTCTACCGATGTTCCATTTGACCCGGGAACACCAAAAGTTTTGTATACCAAGTTGCTGAAAAATGATGTAATCAAGACCAGCCTGCCTACCTGGGACCTGATGATGAAAAATATTTATTCTATTGGGGGCTATCAGATCAGTCAGCAAAACTTTAAACTGGACATATTCAGGATCGATGAACGGACTGGTGTGGAAAAGCCCTTGATACAGGAGGGCGAAAAGCTGGATGCAGACCGCAGGCCCCTGAACGGAAAGCAATGGATACAGGTGACAGGACTTGACCGGCTGAACCAGCAAAAGGAACGTAAGCCCGATGGGGTTTTTGATTTTGAAACAGAGAACCGGCCGTTTGGCACTCCGGCAAACAATGGGCAGACCCCAATTTTTAACAGCCCTAACCCGGGAGGTACAAACAATAGCAATACACAGCTGAATTTCTCGCTGAACACCGTAAATGGCTATATCACCATAGATCCGCTGAACGGAAGAATTATTTTTCCGCTGATAGAGCCGTTTGGAAAGGATCTTGCCGACCAGTTTTTGCCTACAGAGCAGGCATTGATCGATAAATATACCTTTACCGCATTGTATGATTCGACAAAGGTGATTGCCCAGCAGCTGTTCAGCAACAGGAACAGGTATGTGATCAAGGGGGCATATCAGTCGGAAATTGCCTCGGAGTTCAGTTTAAATGCCATTAACGTCCCGGAAGGCTCGGTAAAGGTTTTTGCCGGGACGATCCCATTGCAGGAAGGGGTAGATTTCACGGTAGATTACCAGGGAGGAAGGGTCAGGATCATTAATCCGGCTTTACTGAGTTCGGGTCAGCCTATCCGGATATCTACAGAAAACAACGAGCTTTTCGGATTGCAGCAACGTTCATTGTTCGGGACAAGGCTGGATTATAAGGTGAACAACAAGCTGAACCTGGGCGGTACCCTGATGAACCTGACGGAAAAGCCCTTGACGGCTAAAGTGAACATTGGCGAGGAGCCGATTTCGAATACCATGTGGGGGTTGGATATGAACTACAGTTCGCCTTCAAGGTTTCTGACCAAGCTGGTAGATAAATTACCCCTGATCTCAACCAAGGCGCCTTCCAGTATTACGTTTGCCGGGGAATTTGCACAGTTGATACCCGGGCATCCCAGCGCGTTGAATTTTGGCGGTAAGAAGGGCGGAGTGAGTTATCTGGATGATTTTGAAGCTTCACGTTCGGTGATAGACCTGAAGAGTGCGGTAGCCTGGCAGTTGTCAGGAACACCACAGCTTTTTCCCGAGGCCAGCAGGATAGACGACCTGAGCTATGGTTTCAACAGGGCGAGAATAGCCTTTTATAATATTGATCCTCTTTTCTACAACAGGAGCACAGGAAATATCCCGGATAACCTGAGAAACAACCGGAACGAGCTTTCCAATCACTATGTCCGTGAAATTATTGAGCAGGAAGTTTTTCCTTTTAAAGAAACCAGTACAGGACAAGCCATTACCCTACCCACGCTCGACGTTGCTTTTTACCCCACACTCCGCGGGCCTTACAACTATACCACTACCGGTTTTAACGCAAATGGTACGCTTACCAATCCGCGCTCGCGTTGGGGCGGTTTGTTCAGGAGGATAGAAACCAATGATTTTGAAGCACTGAACATTGAATATATTGAGCTTTGGGTAATGGACCCCTTTATTTATAAACCCAACTCGGCCGGGGGCGATCTGTATTTTAATTTGGGTAACATCTCTGAAGACATCCTGAAAGATGGTCGGAAATCCCTTGAGAACGGATTGCCAGCTGATGGCGACCCATCCAAGTATGATGAGACCAACTGGGGTAGGGTGCCAAAGCTGCAACCGGTGGTACAGGCTTTTGACAACGACCCTGCTGCAAGGAAGGTGCAGGATGTTGGTCTGGACGGTTTGTCGAATACAGACGAGAAAACAAAATTTGCCAATCTGATCAATCAGATCAAGGCGCAGCTGAACCCGGACGCGGCAGCAGAGCTTGACAACGACCCTTCATCGGATGATTATGTTTATTTCAGGGGTAGGGCGCTCGATCAGGCAAATGCAGGCATATTGAAAAGGTATCAGCGGTACAACGGGCCGGAAGGCAATTCCAAAACCGCACAACAGTCGCAGGAAGATTTTGGTGTAGACAACTCTGCTTCCACTTCTCTACCCGATGGAGAAGACATCAACAGGGACAACAACATGACCCAGAGTGATGAATATTTTGAGTATAAAGTTTCCATGCGTCCGGGTGATCTGATGGTTGGACAGAACTTTGTAACTGATAAGATCACTTCGCAGGTTAAATTGGCAAACGGGCAGACGCAAGCTGTAACCTGGTACCAGATCCGGATTCCACTGGCACAGCACACGCAAAGAGTTGGAAATATTCAGGACTTCAAATCTATCCGTTTTGTGCGGATGTTTATGACCAATTTTGCCGATACTGCTGTTCTGCGGTTCGGAAAGATACAGTTGGTTAGGGGTGAGTGGAGGCAGTATAACGCAAAGAACGAAGCTTCGCAAATCATCCTTGACCCCGCCTTGCAGAATGCCGGACCAGATAATTCGACTATAGAAATTTCTACAGTAAACATTGAAGAGAACGGCAAGCGTACCCCTATCCCTTACGTGATACCGCCGGGAATAGAAAGGGAACGTGATTTCAGCAATTACAGGGGCGATACCCGTCAGAACGAACAATCACTTGCGGTAACCATCAAGAACCTGAGAGATGGTTATGGAAGGGCGGCATTTAAAACTGCACTTAACGATTTCAGGTCGTATAAACATCTGGAGATGTACATTCACCTGGAGGCATTGGGTAACTCGCCGATCAACGATAACGAGCTGAGTGCCTTTTTGCGGATAGGGACGGATAATCAGGACAACTATTACGAATATTCACAACCACTAAAGGTTACCCGTCCGGGTACGAGTGATCCGTATTCTATCTGGCCCGATCAGAATAAACTGGACATTCAGCTGGAGTTATTTCAGAAGGCAAAGATTGCCCGTAACAATGCCCTGGATAGTGATGGACTGCCATGGAACATCAGTAAGCCTTTTACTTATGTGGTTGACGGAAAGACGATTATTGTGAAGGGGCAGCCCGATATGAGTAAAGTAAGGGTTTACATGCTTGGTGTGATGAATCCTTACCGTAACGGTGCTAATCCTGCAGGAGATGATGGGCTGGATAAAAATGCACAGGTATGGTTCAACGAAATGCGGCTGACGGAATTTGATGAACGTGGCGGCTGGGCGGCAACTGCAAGGATGAACGCCAAGCTGGCGGATTTTGCGGATGTTAATGTGTCGGGAAGTAAATCGACCATTGGTTTTGGTGCATTGGAAACAAGAGTTAGTGAGCGGAACAGGGCAGATAATGTGTTTTTTGATATCTCATCCAGCGTGGAGCTGGGTAAGTTCTTCCCTCAGAAAAGCGGTATTAAAATTCCGATGTTTGTGAGCCATTCGAGCCAGGTCAGCACCCCTCAATATGACCCTAAGATGCCGGACATCGAACTGAAAAATGCATTGGATAAGGCCTCCAAACCGGAAAAGAAGGCCATCCTGGAATACGCACAGGATTATACCACCAGGAACAGCATCAACTTTACCAATGTAAGGAAGGAACGTACCAATCCGGACAAGAAGCCGCAGCTATGGGACATTGAGAACTTTAATGTAAGTTATGCGTATACGAAGTTGTCGCACCGCGATTTTATCAACGAAAACAACATACAAAAAACTTACAGGGGCTCGCTGGCTTACAATTACTCAGGGCAGCCGAAGTCTATTGAGCCTTTTAATAAGATCATTAAAACAAATACCCTGGCGCTGCTTAAAGATTTTAACTTTAGCATCCTGCCAAGTGCTATCAATTTCAGGATAGATGTTGATCGCTATTATGCAGAAAACAGCTTGAGGAACAACGACCCTAATAATGCAATCCCGATCAATACCACTTTTAACAAAAATTTCCTGGTAACACGGGTATACGGTATTTCCTGGAATCTGACCAAATCACTGACTCTGGATTTTGATGCCACCAACTATTCCATTATAGACGAACCGGAAGGTAGGATTGAAGGGTTGAAAAGAGACACAGTATGGCAAAACCTGAAGCGTTTGGGCCGGACCACTGATTATAACCACAACATGAACATTACCTATTCGCTGCCAATGAACAAAATTCCGGGCATGGACTGGGTAACAGTGGCGACACGGTACGGTACCAATTTCAACTGGCAGACCGAACCGTTGTCAACCTTAAGGGATCCTCAGATCGACCTGGGCAATACCATTCAGAATTCGCGTACGATACAGGTAAACCCTACCTTAAACCTGGCTGGCCTATACAATAAGTTTGGTTTTGTAAGACGTGCGGGAGGTGCTGGCGATAAACAGGTGTCGGGAGGAACCTCATTCTTTGTAGGGTTACTGACAAGTGTTAAAAATGTAAATGCGGCCTTTACACAAACCAAGGGCACATTTTTGCCAGGCTATCTGCCAAGGGTGAGTTATTTTGGCTTGGACGAAGCTACAGGGGCGCCTGGATTGGGATTTGTTTTCGGTAGCCAGCGCGACATTCGGCAAATGGCTTTAAACAATGGCTGGATTACCAGGGACACCCTACAAAATCAGCTATACATCAATACCTTAAGGGAAGATCTGAGCATAACGGGTTTGGTTGAGCCAATCAAAGATTTGAGCATTACTTTAACAGCCAATAAAAACCGTACACTGAACTATTCCACTAATTTCAGGTACGATCAGACACAGCGGGATTTTGATAATCTGAGCCCTTTTACTACCGGCGATTACAGTGTCTCATTCATTTCACTGGGTACTGCATTTTCTGAGAAGCAGGGCAGTACTTACTCTAAACTGTTCAGACAGTTTATGGACAACAGGCAGGTGATCTCGCAACGTCTGGGCGAAACCAATGTGAATTCAGGAGGGCGAGGCCCGTCTGGCTATGCTGATGGTTATGACAAGAACTCGCAGGACGTAATTGTTTCTGCATTTCTGGCTGCATATACCGGTAAAAGCGCTTCATCCATTAGCCTGAACTCCCTACCAAAAATTCCGTTGCCAAACTGGCGCTTAAACTATAGGGGATTAACCAGGATTCCTTTCCTGGCCGATCGTTTCAGTTCTATTGATCTGCGGCATTCCTATCGTTCTGTATATAGTGTTAATGGCTTTAACTCACTGATCCGCTACAGGGAAACCAATGGCTTTGTGAGCAGCAAGGACGAGAACGGGAACTTTCTGCCTTTTTACCAATATACCCAGGTGACTATTGCAGAACAGTTTTCTCCGCTGATTGGCGTAGACACCCGACTGAAAAACAACATGACGCTTAATTTTGAACTGGGCCGGACGAGGTTGTTGGGTTTGAGTATGGCCAATAGTCAGCTTGCGCAGTTGTCGGAAAACAATATGGTTTTCGGCCTGGGCTACCGCACTACAAAGTTCCGCTTCCCTTTTGGTTTGTTTAAGGGGTTAAAGACAGATAACAATATGGACTTTAAGCTTGATATAGCTGTGCGGGATAACAAAACAGTTATTTACAGGGCCGATGTGATTGAAGCGGAAGTTTCATCCGGTGCCAAAAACATTACTTTGAGACCTAGTGTTGATTACATCCTGAACCAGCGTTTTAACATCAGGGTATTCTACGATTCGAATGTTACCAAGCCTTACACCTCTCAAACCTTTAACACATCGTTCAGTAATTTTGGTTTTAGCCTGAGGATTACACTGAATTAGAGTTGTTTTAAATGAGCAGATTTAATTACCTTTGGTGCGGTAGGTCGCGGGCCTGCTGCGGCTTAAAAAAGAATTGCAAAACAAATAAAATAAAACAATGAATTTTCCATCAGAATTAAAGTACACAAAAGACCACGAGTGGGTTAGGATTGAAGGTAATGAGGCTTATGTAGGCATCACAGATTTTGCACAACGCGAGCTTGGCGATATTGTATACATCGATATCAATACTGTAGGTGATGAGGTAACTAAGGATGATGTATTTGGTACTGTTGAAGCTGTTAAAACCGTTTCAGATTTGTTTATGCCAGTTACTGGTACAGTATTGGAAACCAATGCGGCATTAAACGATAATCCTGAATTGGTAAATACTGATCCTTATGGTCAGGGCTGGATGGTAAAGGTTGCTGTTGCGGATGCAGCGCAGGTTGAAGGCCTGTTAACGGCAGATGCTTACAAAGCTCTTGTAGGCGCCTAGTAAATGAACATTTTAGGGCAATTGAAATATCAGCTATGGGCCGTGATCTGGGCTATAGTGGTAGTGATACTTTGCAGTATAAGGATGCCTGCAGGTAACGGAACAGGCTTTTTTTTCGAAGGCTTTGATAAATTTGCCCATATGGGATTTTTTTATGTGCTCACCATATTGCTGTTTTACGGAAAGATCAGGCACCAGCACAATTACAGTTTCCGTTCTTTAACCATTTTTAAAATCATCTTGATCACGGCTGCACTTGGTGCAGGAATAGAAATGTTACAATGGAAATTTTTTAACTACCGCTCTGCTGAGTGGTGGGATTTTGGCTGTGATATGATCGGTGTTTTTATGGGCGTTTTCAGTTATATACTCTTGCATAAATCTAATTACAATGAGAAGAGCAGCAATTAAATTGGTGATTCTGGTACTTGTTTGTACAATAAGCAGTTGCGGTATTTTTAATTCCGGTTGTAAATGCCCGCCGGTGCGTTACAGCACTTATCCCCAACGTTAAGCATCTGATCTTGACCGAAAAATAACTCGGTATAAAAAATGACTAAATAAAGACCCTGTCAGAGTACCCTCAGGCAGGGTCTTTATTTGGAATTATTATAAATTAAGTCTAAATTGCACCCCATAGCATATTAATACAAACCTATACAGATGAAACTTTCGCAGCTGAATCCAGGAGAACAAGGAACTATAGTAGCATTTACAGATTTGGAAATGTCTGTAAAATTAATGGAAATGGGTTGTTTGCCTGGTGAAGTTGTGGCTGTTGAGCGCTTTGCGCCGCTAGGCTGTCCAATAGCTATCCGTGTCGCAGGTTATCAGCTTTGTTTACGTAAAGCTGAGGCTGCTGTTATCATTGTTCAATAAAATTACTGGGTCTTGGATATTAAAGTTGCATTAGTTGGTAATCCCAATACAGGTAAATCTACCCTTTTTAATCGCCTGACAGGATTGAATCAAAAAGTAGGAAATTTTCCCGGAGTTACAGTTGATAAAAAGACCGGCTATACCCGATTGGCCGATGGCAGGCAGGTACAGATTACCGATTTGCCCGGTACCTATAGTTTGTACCCTAAAAGTGCCGATGAGCGCATCGTATTCCAGGTACTTGCCGATGCAAAAGGAAAGAGTTACCCGGATGTGATTGTGCTTATTGTGGATGCTTCTAACCTGAAACGCAATATGCTGTTATATTCACAGGTTGCCGACTTGGGAATACCAGTAGTGCTTGCCCTGAATATGATCGACCTGACGGAGAAGCAGGGCATAAAGATCAACATAGATAAATTGGCAGTAAAACTCGGCGTTCAGGTTGTCCCGATTTCTGCCCGGAACAATATCGGCATCGATGCTTTAAAAAAAGCTATAGAACATACGAATATTGCTACACAGGTAAGTGATTTTGATGTTAATTTTCTGGCACCAGAGGCCATAAACGCCATTAAGCATACACTCAGTTCCAGCAACAATTATTTCGCATTACAGGTATTGCACCAGCATGAGCATTTGAGTTTTTTTAATGATGCTGAGCAAGAGGAAATTGAGCACATAGAACAGTCGAACGGTTTCCAGTCCTCGAAAGTTCAGGCTGAAGAAACCATTGCACGTTATAAACATCTGAGCGATATTTTAACAGATGTGGTTATAGAGATACCGGACAATAAACCAAAAAACTCTTTCAGTGACCGGCTGGATGCCGTACTCACACATAAAGTATGGGGTTTTGCTACATTCATGCTGATTCTTTTTGTGATTTTCAATGCCATATTTGCCTGGGCAACCTATCCAATGGAATGGATTGAAAACGGATTTGGGTGGGTAACCGGATTTGGACATGAGCATTTGCCACCCGGAATGCTAACTGATCTGCTTTTGGATGGAGTGGTGGCGGGCCTGGGCGGTATCTTTGTATTCATTCCTCAAATTGCGATACTGTTTGCTTTTATTTCTATTTTAGAAGATACGGGCTATATGGCGCGGGTAACTTTTATGATGGATAAGATCATGAGTAAGGTAGGGCTGAATGGTAAATCAGTAGTTCCTATGATTGGTGGACTGGCTTGTGCCGTTCCTTCAATTATGGCTGCAAGAAATATAGAAAATTGGAAAGACCGGATGATCACCATTATGGTTACACCGCTGATCAGTTGTTCTGCCAGACTTCCGGTATATATTTTACTCATTTCGCTGATCATCCCTGCGGATACAGTTTTTGGGATCATTAATTTACAGGGACTGGCTCTGATGGTGATGTACCTGATCAGTTTTTTAGCTGCCATTTTGGTGGCATGGGTAATGAAGCTCATCATCAAAACAAAAGAAAGGTCGTATTTCATTATGGAACTGCCGATATACCGCGCGCCGAGATGGAAGAATGTAATCTACACCATGTATGAAAAGTCGAAGACTTTTGTGATTGAAGCTGGTAAGGTTATCATTGCAATTTCTATTATACTCTGGGTAATGGCTGCTTTTGGACCGGGAAACCGCTTTGAAGAAATTGATCAGAAGTATGCTGCCGCCTTGGCAGATCCAAAGACCAATACCAAACATGTGGAGACGCTGATCGCAACGGAAAAGCTGGAAAACTCTTATGTCGGATTGCTCGGACATGCTGTAGAGCCAATTATACGCCCCTTAGGTTATGATTGGAAGATAGGTATAGCTTTGATTACTTCTTTTGCTGCCCGTGAGGCCTTTGTTGGTACTATGGCCACCATTTATAGTGTTGATGGGGGAGATGAAGATAGTGAAACCATACGTGAAAGAATGGCCGCTTCTGTGAACAGTAAAACGGGACTACCTGTTTATACCTTTGCTACCGGTATTTCCCTGATGTTGTTTTACGCTTTCGCCATGCAATGTATGAGTACCATCGCCATTGTTTACCGTGAAACAAAGGGATGGAAATGGCCAATGATACAATTGGGGTATATGACGGCTATGGCCTATGTAGCGGCCCTTATTGCCTATCAACTTTTGAAGTAATTTAGTTATATTGGTCTTTGTGGAAAAGGAAAGCATTTTATCACAATATATGCCTCCCGGAGCGGCCCCGGTTATCGCAAAATGGATAGATTATTTTCAATGTGAATTTAAAATATCCAAAGGTAGGGCTACAAAGTTGGGCGATTACCGGCACCCTTTCCGGGATACCGGGCATAGGATCTCTGTAAATAATAACCTGAATGCTTATGCCTTCCTTGTCACTACAGTACATGAGTTTGCCCATTTATTAACCTGGAATGATCATCGCAACAAAGTTAAACCCCATGGCAACGAGTGGAAGCATAACTTTAAAAGGATGATGATCCCTTTTTTAGAAAATGATGTTTTTCCCGAAGATTTAAGGAAAGCAATTATTGGCTATCTGAACAATCCTTCTGCAGCCAGCTGCACCGATCTGAAACTTTCACGTGCCTTAAAGAAGTATGACAGACATATGGACGTTTCCCGGTTGGAAGAATTGCCCTTGAATGCGGTATTCAGCATTAAGGATGGCCGCAAGTTTAAAAAGGGGGAGAAATTGAGGAAGCGCTATCGTTGTGTATGCCTGGATAATGGCAATATTTATCTCTTTAATCCGCTTGCAGAAGTAACCCTGGCTGCGACGGGAACCTAAAACTAGTAGGCCAATAGCTGATTGAGGCTCTGTTTTAAGCGGCTTTTTGCCAGGAAACCCTCTTCAAGTGTCTTATTCATTGGTATTGCGGTATCAATGCTTGCACATCGCATAACTGGTGCATCCAGATATTTAAAGCAGTGCTCAGAGATCCAGGCGGCCAGTTCAGCGCCAAAGCCACAGCTTAGGGTGTCTTCATGTAAAATAAGGGCTCTGCCCGTGTTTTGAACGGCTACACTTACTGTTTCTTTATCCCAGGGTTGCAGGCTCCTCAAATCTATCAAAGTGGCTGAAATGTCAGGGTTTTCGTCCAGGTAATCCAAGGCCCAGTGGACACCCAGTCCGTAAGTAATTATGCACAACTGCTCGCCTTGCCTTAAAACATTTGCTTTTCCGATTTCCATCGTATAGAAGCCTTCCGGAACAGGACCGGTTAAGCTTCGGTATAAATATTTATGCTCAAAATACATCACCGGGTTAGGGTCTTCAATTGCTGCAAGCAATAGCCCTTTGGCGTCAGCCGGAAAGGCGGGATATATTACTTTTAGTCCCGGAGTTTTTGTAAACCATGCCTCATTGCTTTGAGAGTGAAAAGGACCGGCTCCGGTACCCGCACCTGTAGGCATACGTACCACGACATCGGCTTTTTCTCCCCAACGGTAATGTGTTTTGGCCAGGTTATTTACAATTTGATTAAATCCGCAGGAAACAAAATCTGCAAACTGCATTTCTACTACAGCCTTGAAGCCATTAATTGAAAGTCCCAGGCCTGCACCTATAATAGCAGATTCGCAGATGGGAGTATTGCGTACTCTGGCTTTGCCAAACTCCTGAACAAAACCCTCGGTAATCTTAAATGCCCCGCCATATTCAGCAATGTCCTGGCCCATCAACACCAGGTTGGCATGTTTATGCATTGCAATTCGGAGCCCGTCTGAAATGGCATCGAGGTAACGCAATTCCTGTACTGGTCCTTCCGGACTTACAGAATAGCTGGCGTAAGGGAAATACATGTCCTTCAACTCCTCCTCATCATTGGCCTGAGGTTCCGGCTCATTGAAGGCTGCTTCAATTTCCTGTTCGATCTCCATTTTTAGATTTGCCCTGATTTCAGCAATTGCATCAGGAATAAGGATATCCTGTTCCAACAAGTATTGCTCAAAATTCCGGATGGGGTCTTTTTTTGCCCATTCTTCAAGCAGTTCCTGAGGAACATACTTTGTCCCAGAGGCCTCCTCATGACCACGCATCCGGAAGGTCAGGCATTCGATAAGCACTGGTCTCGGGTTTTCCCGCATTCTTGTAGCCACTGAATCAATCAGGTCATATACCGCAAGGATATTGTTACCATCCACCTGTAAGCCCTCTATCCCATAGCCGACAGCCCTGTCTACCAGGTTTTTGCATTTGTATTGTTCGTTAGCCGGTGTGGAAAGTCCGTAACCGTTGTTTTCTATAAGGAAGATGACGGGAAGGTTCCATACAGCGGCTACATTTATGGCTTCATGGAAATCACCCTCACTGGTTGCACCTTCACCGGTAAATACCAATGTTGCTTTTTCCTTATTGGCAATCAGATCTGCCAGTGCAATGCCATCAGCGAGTGCCATTTGAGGCCCTAGGTGAGAAATCATCCCAATGATCTTATGCTCCTGAGTACCAAAGTGAAAGGAGCGGTCGCGCCCTTTAGTAAAACCACTTAACTTACCTTGCCATTGGGCCATGAGCCGGGTAAGGGGAACATTCCGGGAGGTAAAAACACCAAGGTTTCTATGCATGGGCAGGATATACTCATTGTTTTTCATGGCCATAGTACTGCCAACGGCAATAGCTTCCTGACCTATGCCCGAAAACCATTTTCCTATACGGCCCTGACGAAGGAGGATCAGCATTTTTTCTTCGACCAAACGTGGATAAAGCAACTGTAAATAGAAATTCAGCAAAGTAACGTTATCCTTGTCTTTTCGGTCGAAAGTCATGTTTACAAGTTTTTGGTGTCTTTATTTCTTTCTTCCCACAACTTAGCAAAGGATTTGGGGGCCACTTCAGGCATATTGCGGTATTTACCCCAGATTTTTTTAAACATGAACTTTAGAAAAAAGTTCTTTATCTTTCCGCTAAAGCCATCCATTCTTTTTCTTTTCAGCATGCCAATCTTCCAGATCTTCCAGCCGATTTCCTCTGTTTTTGTATTTTCGTGCTGCCTGGCTGCATCCCTTCGGTTAAGTAGCAGCATTTTGTGTATGTCTATCTTAACAGGGCAGACTTCCGAGCATTTGCCACACAAGCTCGAAGCATAACTCAGGTGCTTAAACTCTTTCATTCCCTTTAAATGCGGGGTAATGATAGAACCGATGGGTCCACTATAAGTTGTATTGTAGGTATGACCGCCAATATTTTTATAAACCGGACAAGCATTAAGACAGGCACCGCAACGGATACAATACAGTCCCTGGCGCTGCTCTTTCTGTGCCAGCAAATTGGTGCGGCCATTGTCCAGCAAAATCACATACATTTCCTCAGGCCCATCTGTTTCATCACCACGTTTAGGGCCACTTAAAATGGTATTGTAAACGGTTAAGTTTTGGCCTGTACCATGACTGGCAAGTAAGGGCCAGAAGAGGTCGAGGTCGGCCATAGAAGGGATGACCTTTTCAATGCCTACTATCGCGATGTGTATTTTTGGAAAAGTAGTACACAACCGGGCATTTCCTTCATTTTCGGTTAAGGCAATGCTTCCTGTATCCGCAATCAGGAAATTCCCTCCGCTAATACCGATATCTGCACTCAGGTATTTCTCCCTTAAAAGCTCCCGGGCTTTATGGGTCAGCTGCTCGGGTGTATAATCCAGAGGAGTTCCAAATTTTTCATGGAACAGTTTTGCAATATCCTCTTTACTGAGGTGCATGGCGGGTGTTACAATGTGGTAGGGGTGTTGCCCAAGAAGTTGAACGATGTACTCTCCAAGGTCGCTTTCCAGCGATTCTATTCCATGTTCTCCAAGAAATTCATTAAGGTGAATTTCCTCGGTGGTCATGGATTTTGACTTAATGACCGTTTTGCCCCCGCTCTTATTAATGATGTTGAGGATTTCTTTTTGAGCTTCCTGTGCATCTGTTGCCCAAATGACTTTCCCTCCGCGACGCTGAAAGTTGGATTCAAACTCGGGCAGATATTTATCCAGGTTCTCCATCACGCGCCATTTGATGACATGAGCTTTCTTCTTGGAGTTTTCCAGATTTTCGAACTTGGATAGTCCACGCTCTACAGCAGTGTTGTACCTGCCAATATTGAAGTTAATTGTTTTGCGATGTCCTAAATCAAAGGCTTTTTCATCCGCCTTCACCAAAAATTCCTCAGATACCTTCATATCTTTCAAATATAAAAATAAATCACATTAAGCATTTGTTATGCCAGAGATATATGGCATAAAAAAAGCCTGCCGGCTAAGGACAGGTTTTCTGTAATTTATTTTTTTCGGGTGCCGTCTTCGTTCTTATCAACTACAGGACGCTTCAATCCATTTGCGAGTTCCCAGGCTGTGAAGTAGACCAGTTTTGATCTTTTGGCCAGCATCGGGAAATCGATCTTGCTGATCTCATCTCCAGGCTGGTGATAATCTTCATGGACACCGTTAAAATAGAAGATAACGGGGATGCCATGCTTGGCAAAGTTGTAATGATCTGAACGGTAGTAAAAGCGGTTGGGGTCTGTACGGTTGTTGTACCGTTCATCGAGATTCATTTTTACATAATCCTTGTTCGCTTTTTTACCTATGCGATCCAGGTCGGTACTCAGCATGTCCGAGCCGATGATGTAGACAAAATTGTTGTCAGATGCGTGGTCTTTGTCGCCCCGCCCAATCATGTCAATATTTAAATTGGTGATGGTATTGGCCAGCGGAAATACAGGATATTCAGAATACCACTCAGAGCCAAGCAAGCCTTTCTCTTCACCTGTAACGGTCATAAACAATATGCTCCTCTTAGGTCCCTTGCCAGCTTTTTTTGCTTTGGCAAAAGCTTCGGCAATCATAAGAACGCCTGTTGTTCCTGAGCCATCATCGTCTGCCCCATTGTTGATCTTATCGTCACCTTTGGCATTTGCATCGATGCCTATGTGGTCGTAATGTGCTGTGATTACCAGTACCTCTTTCTTTAATTTAGGATCAGAGCCCTCGAGAAAGCCCAGCACATTTTCGGCCCTTACTTTTGTTTCAGTTTTTTGTGCACTGGCTGTAACAGCTACCTTTAGTTCCTGCGAAGCGGGTTTGCCGCTTTCAGCTATTTTCTTTTTTATCGCTTCAACATTGGTCTTTGCCACTTTAAACAATTGGTTAGCAATGGCTGTCCCAATATAAACCACTGGTGTGCCTTGTGGGCTGTTCATGCGTTCAACGTTTTCTTTGGTTTTCATGATCATTTGTCTCGACTGCAGATAACTTTTTAAGTTATCTGGCATATTGTCGACCATAGGATCTATAACCAGTACTGCTTTCGCTTTATTGTCCGACAGGTATTTGATTTTGCTGTTAATATTTCCCCCTGCGTTTTTTGCGGCTGAACCTGCCGGATCACCTGATTTAAAGATCATGACTACCTTACCGGCAACATTCTGGCTTTCAAAATCATTATAACCTTCTTTATTCAATCCATAACCGGCAAACAGCACTTGTCCGCAATTAAAGGCAAAGCCATTTGCAGACACCGACGATGGCATGATATAAAAATCTTTTAAAGGTTCTACTGGCTGCCCTTCTACTGTTAAAATCTGAGCCATCCCAAAAGTAACCATATCAACCGGCTGAAAATAATCTCCGTTTACCGGACCCTTTAAACCCAGGGTTTTAAAATGTTCGCGAATGTAATCTGCGGCCATCCATCCCCCCTTGGTACCGGTTTCACGGCCTTCGTACGCATCTGAGGCCAGTATGGAGAGGTGCTTATAGGCATTGTCTTTATTGATCGTTTGACTAAACCTTATGGCATCTTTATTTTGCGCAATGGCAGTGCAGCCCATTAATAAGACAAGTGCAGTATAAATTAAGTGCTTTTTCATGATCTTTTGTTTTAGCATGACATTTTGTTCACTCTTGTGGCATGTCTTCCACCCTCAAAAGCTGTATTCAAAAAGGTAGCGACCATTTCTTTGGCCAGTTCTTCAGAAACGAAACGGGCAGGTACACAAATGATGTTCGCATTGTTGTGTTGTCTTGCCAGTTCAGCAATTTCTTTTTGCCAGCAGATGGCTGCGCGGATCTGCTGATGTTTATTGGCCGTGATGGCAACTCCGTTGGCGCTACCACAGACCAATATCCCAAAGGTAAATGCCCCACTTTCTACTGCTTCTGCTACCGGGTGAGCAAAATCAGGATAATCAACAGAGTCGGCCGAATAAGTGCCAAAATCTTTCAACTCATGTCCATTTAAGAATGATTTTATGAGTTCTTTATATTCAAAACCGGCATGATCTGCGCCAATAGCAATTTTAAATTTTGTATCTGCTGACATTTCTGTTATTTATATTTGGTTGATAAATGTTTACGATTTCTTTATTTTGGCTACACCGTATAGCTCTTTGTTTCTTTTTCGTTCAATATTTGCTGAAATAAATATACTCAGTTCATAGAGAATAAATAATGGCAATGCGACTACAAGCATGGTCAGGATATCTGGCGTAGGGGTTACAACAGCTGCAATTATCAGAATAACCACTGCTGCGTACCTTCTGGTAGAACGCATAAATGCAGGTGTCATAATTCCGAATTTAGATAAGATATAAATGACTACCGGAAGCTGGAAAATGATTCCTGAACCAATGGTAAGTGTGGCTACTGAAGAAAGATAAGAGGAGATGGTAAAGGTATTTTCTATGTCAGGGCTTACCGTGAAATTTGTCAGAAAGTTAACAGACAACGGGCACACAATGTAGTATCCAAACAGGATGCCAATAAAGAACAAAATAGAGGCAAAGGTTACAAAACTGCTGGCAGATTTGCGCTCATTTGCATGCAATGCAGGTTTAACGAAGAGCCAGAGCTCGAAAAGTATGTATGGAATGCCCAAGGCTATACCGACCATTACGCAGGCATTGATCTGCAGGGTAAATTGCCCGGCCATTTCTGTATTGATGATCTTGGCATCGATATGGGTAATACAAAAATCAGAACCAACAAGGCTTGGCCATGCTTCGGCCATTTTGCACATCATTCTATAGGTCCAGAAATTGGGGTTCTTTGGCCCCATGATCAACTCATTGAATATAAAGTCTGAAAACCAAAATGCTCCGGCGGTGAGTATAACCACAACCAATAATGCACGGAGTAAATGCTTCCTGAGTACATCAATATGGTCAAAGAAAGACATCTCAGCCTCTAAAGTTTTTCCTTTTTCTTTTATGGCCCCAATCAGGTCGCGCTTTTTATTTTCGCTCATGTGTGTTATTTGTAAAACAAAAATACCATTCTTTTATTTAGAATGGTATTTACGGTTAAAATCTGACAAATAGTTTTTTCAACTGTATAACTTATATTTTATCAGTGAGTTTATCCTTCTGAAAACTCGAAAGTTTCCATAAATTTAGTCGTAAAGTTACCGGCCCTAAAGTTAGGATCTTTCATTAATTTCAGGTGAAATGGTATCGTAGTTTTTACACCTTCTATCACAAATTCACTTAGTGCGCGTTCCATAGTACTAATGGCTTCCTCGCGGGTTTGCGCAACACAGATCAATTTGGCGATCATCGAATCGTAATTTGGAGGAATCTGATAACCCGCATAAACATGTGTATCTACCCTTACACCATGACCGCCCGGTGAGTGGAAATTGGTAATTTTACCTGGAGAAGGCCTGAAATTGTTGAAAGGATCTTCTGCATTTATCCTGCATTCAATGGCATGCATATCCGGCATGTAGTTTTTTCCGGAGATCGGAACACCCGAAGCAACTTTTATCTGCTCTTTGATCAGATCGTAGTTGATCACTTCTTCGGTTACCGGATGCTCTACCTGGATACGGGTATTCATTTCCATGAAATAGAAGTTGCGGTGCTTGTCGACCAGGAACTCTATGGTGCCTGCCCCTTCATACTGTACGGCAATAGCTCCTTTTATGGCCGCTTCCCCCATTTTTTCACGAAGTTCAGGAGTCATAAACGGCGATGGTGCCTCTTCTACCAATTTCTGGTGCCTGCGCTGAATAGAACAATCGCGCTCAGATAAGTGACAGGCTTTACCATACTGGTCACCAATAATCTGTATCTCGATGTGGCGCGGGTCTTCAATGTATTTTTCCAGGTAAAGGCCATCGTTGCCGAAGGCAGCACCTGATTCTTGCCTGGCACTATCCCAGGCATTTTCAAAATCTTCATCTTTCCAAACCACACGCATCCCGCGGCCACCGCCACCAGCGGTTGCTTTTAGAATTACCGGATAGCCTATTTCATTTGCAAGTCTGATCCCTTCTTTTACGTTTTCAAGCAATCCCTCTGATCCTGGGATGGTAGGTACGCCTGCCAGCTTCATGGTTTCTTTGGCTGATGCTTTATCACCCATTGAATTGATCTGCTCTGGAGTTGCACCGATAAACTTGATCCCATAATCGCGGCAAACGGAAGAAAACTTAGCATTTTCAGATAAAAAACCGTAACCTGGGTGTATGGCATCAGCATTGGTCAGTTCAGCAGCAGAGATGATATTTGGAATGCTCAGGTAAGAGTCCTTACTTGGGGGAGGGCCAATACAAACAGCTTCATCAGCAAAGCGCACATGTAAACTCTCCCTATCGGCAGTAGAATACACAGCTACGGTTTTGATGCCCATTTCTTTACAGGTACGAATAATACGCAAGGCAATCTCGCCCCTGTTGGCAATTAGTATTTTTTTAAACATATACTTCCTTCCGATTAAATCGGTTCTACTAAAAATAAAGGTTGATCGTATTCCACAGGAGATGCGTTTTCAACAAGAACTTTTACGATTCTTCCTGATACTTCACTTTCAATCTCATTAAAGAGTTTCATGGCTTCAATAATACATACCACTTTTCCTGAAGCAATCTCATCACCTACGTTTGCAAATGCTGGTTTTTCCGGGCTTGCAGAGCGGTAGAAAGTACCAATCATTGGCGATTTGATGGTGATGTATTTTGAGGTATCTTCAACAGGTGCAGCTTTTGGTTCTGTTGGGGCAATAGGTTGTGGTGCAGCAGCAGCTGGCACAACAGCAGGTGCAATCTGGGCAGGTACAGTTGCCTGAACAATTGTCGGAGCCTGATTGGTTTTAATTGTAATTTTGAAGTTTTCCTGCTCAATTGCAACTTCATTTACGCCCGAACGAGAAACAAATTTAATAAGTTCCTGAATTTGTTTAATATCCATTTTTTAGGTGTTATAGTAGAAAAAATAGTACGTCTTAAGAACTATCTAAGTTAATATTATTTATTTTATAAAGTTAATAAGCCCATTTTAAATAAACGGAACCCCAGGTAAAGCCTCCTCCAAATGCGGCCAATATTACATTGTCTCCTTTTTTCAGTTGATTTTCCCACTCCCATAAACACAATGGAATAGTTCCGTTTGTGGTATTGCCATAACGTTGAATGTTGATCATCACTTTCTCTGAGCCTACACCCATTCTGGAAGCCGTAGCATCAATAATACGTTTGTTGGCCTGATGTGGAACCAGCCAGGTTACTGCTTCTGAAGTCAGACTATTGCGTTCCATGATTTCGGCTGCTACATCGGCCATATTGGTAACTGCAAATTTAAACACGGCCTGACCTTCCTGGTAAACCACATGCTCGTTATTGTCTATGGTTTCATGAGTTGCGGGTCTGGCAGAACCACCAGCTTTCTGGTGTAAAAACTGTTTCCCTGAACCGTCAGTCCTCAGAATAGAATCCATCACGCCAAGCCCTTCTTCGTTGGGTTCAAGGAGCACAGCTCCACAGCCATCACCAAAAATGATGCAGGTAGTACGATCCTGGTAATTGATGATGGACGACATTTTATCACCACCTACAACCAGAACTTTTTTGTGCTTGCCAGATTCAATGAATTGAGAGGCAGTCGATAATCCGAAAATAAATCCTGAACAGGCAGCCTGAAGATCATAACCCCAGGCGTTTTTTGCGCCGATTTTATCGGCTAGTATATTGGCTGATGCCGGAAAAGGCATATCAGGAGTAGTGGTACAAAAGATGATCAGTTCAATTTCTTCAGCGCTGATACCGCGTTTTTTAAGCAAGCCATTTACAGCATGTACCGCCATATCCGAGGTGCCCAATCCTTCGCCTTTTAATATTCTTCGCTCTTTGATGCCTGTTCTGGATGTAATCCATTCATCGGTAGTGTCTACAATCGATTCAAGCTCTTTGTTGGTCAGTACATAGTCTGGTACATAACCATGAACAGCTGTAATCGCAGCGTGAATTTTATTCATTTTATCTAAAATTATTTAAATGCGGCCTGTATTTTTCCAACCAAGCCAGTTGTAATCATGTCTCTGGACTGCAGGATCATGTTTTTTACGGCAGTAGGGCTTGAAATGCCATGGCCGATGATCACAGGAGCGTTTACCCCTAAAACAGGGCTTCCTCCGTAGTTCTCATAGTTAAAGCGATCAAAGAACTCATCCTTTAAACCTCTTTTTAAGGTTAACACGTAAAACGATTCAGCAAGTTTTAGCATTACATTTCCCGTAAAACCGTCGCAAACAATAACGTCAGCCTTGTCGTTAAATAAATCCCTTCCTTCCACATTGCCCACAAAATTAAACAGCTTGGTATCTTTCATTAAGGGGAAGGTAGCCAGGCTCAGCATGTTACCTTTTTCATCTTCTTCGCCAATATTCATCAATGCAACTTTAGGCGCCTTGATGCCCATTACATTTTCAGCATACAGGCTACCCAGAACGCCAAATTGGAGTAAGGTATCTGGTTTACAATCGGCATTGGCGCCAACGTCAACCATGAGGCCTACACCACCGCTTAATTTTGGAAGAAAAGTAGAAAGACAAGGTCTGATGATGCCAGGAATAGTTTTTACACTAAATACGGCACCTACTAGCATTGCTCCGGAGTTTCCTGCACTGGCAAAGGAATCCAGTTTACCTTCTTTCAGTAAATTGAACCCAACAGAAATGCTTGAGTTAGGCTTTTGAACAATAGCCTTAGTGGGATGTTCGCCCATACCGATTACTTCTTCGGTATGAACATATTCAAAGTGATCAGGATTGAATCCGTTTTCGGATAGGAGGGGCTTAATCTGCTGGGTATCTCCGATAAGCACCAAGTGTTCATCTGGAGACAACAATGGATGAGCAGCTATTGCTCCTAAAACATTTGCTTTAGGAGCATAGTCTCCGCCCATTATATCGAGACCTATTTTCATAGTAAAATCAGTTTGTGGACCAGGCAAAATTGCCGCTTTATTAAGGCCTCTAAGTTAAACTATACAGGACTTAAAACACAAACTATTTTTCAAGAAAATTAACCTATTGAAGTGTTTTCGATAACCAATTTACCGTTGTAGTATAAGTTACCATCAACGTTGTAAGCGCGGTGAGGAGTGTGTATTGCACCTGTTGTCTGACAAGTAGCTAAAGAAGGAGCTTCTGCTTTATAGTGAGTTCTTCTCTTATCTCTTCTGCTCTTAGAAACTTTACGTTTTGGATGTGCCATTGCTGATTTATTTAATTATTATTTTAATTTCTTTAATGCCGCCCACCTTGGATCGTCATTTTGTTGTTCTTCTTCCTGTTGTGATCCTACAGCCAAACTTTCCAGTCTGGCAATCATCTCCTGGTCGCATTTAACACCAGTCCCATTCTCTTCACATATCTTTATGTAAGGTACCGATACGGTGATGAATTCGTAAATCAGTTCAGCTACATTGATTTCACTTTCCTTTTTACTCAGTACAATGATCTCCAGATCATCGCTTTCCAGTTCATCTTCAGCAAACTTTACAATTTGTCTTTCCTGTATGCTTATCGGCGCCTCAAATTCAGCTAAACACTTGTCGCAATCCAATACTATTGTTCCGTTAATGCGGAACTGAAGTATCAGCATAGTTTCCTGTTTGTCTAGCTCAACTTCCGCTTTTAAGTTTCCTTTTTTTACCAAAGAATACTCAAATGCGTCAAAAAAGCTGTTATCAATCTCAAAATCAAACTGATGTTTGCCAATTTTTAAGCCTGTAAAGGGGATTGAAAATTGTTTTAATGGTTTCAATTGTAACAAAATTTTAGCCCGCAAATGTATGGATTATTTTAATTGCCTGCAAATTTTATTTAATCGCCTCGTTATGAAGCGTCATCTTTAATATCGAATTGGGTCTCAGTGATTTTTCCGCCGCTTCTCAGCTGGTTGCTCAACATGGCTTCCTGCTCTCTTCTATGCTGTACAATGTGGGTAGCAGCAAATACAGCTTCAATAAATGAGGAGGGATCGGCCAGGTTTTTTCCGGCAATATCGTAGCCTGTACCGTGATCGGGCGAAGTGCGTACAATCTTTAAGCCGGCCGAGAAGTTGACCCCTCTGCCAAAGGCTATAGTTTTGAAAGGGATCAGTCCCTGGTCATGATACATAGCCAATACGGCGTCAAATTGTTTGTAGCTGCCATTTCCAAAAAAGCCATCAGCAGGATAAGGGCCAAAACAGATCACGCCTTTGTCAAATGCTTCCTGGATGGCAGGTATAATTATCGTTTCTTCTTCTTTCCCCAGCAGGCCGTTATCGCCGGCATGAGGGTTTAAACCAAGCACGGCAATTTTAGGTTTCTCAATCCAGAAATCTTTCTTCAGGCTTTCGTTCATCAGTACCAGCTTTTTGACAATCTGTTCTTTTGTAATGCTTTGTACTATATCTTTAACCGGTATATGTCCGGTTACCACACCAACACGTATGTCTTCGCTGATCATAAACATCAGCACATCGTTGCTGTTGCTTTGCTCTTGCAAATATTCCGTATGCCCGGGGAATTTAAAAGCATCCGACTGGATATTGTGCTTATTGATCGGGGCAGTAACCAGCGCATCAATTTCTCCTTTCACCAAAGCTTCAGTAGCTCTCTGGAGCGATAGCAAGGCGTATTTTCCTCCTGTATCGTTTGATATGCCTAGTTCTATCTTCACATCTTCTTCCCAGCAATTGATCAGGTTTGGTTTTTTTGGACTGGCCGCATCAGGTGCATTTATTACATTGAATGCAAAATCGGCAAGCCCCAGGGCTTTTCTATGATAAGATGCAACTTTTGTATGTCCATAAACTATAAGTGTACAGTAATCGAGGATGCTGTTGTGCGACAGTGTTTTTAAAATCACTTCCAGTCCGATGCCATTCGTGTCACCTATGCTTATCCCAATTTTAATTTTATTGCTCATACCCAAATAGAAATTTGGCGCAAAATACAGTTTTTCAATTAATGTTAACCCGATACTGATAAAACTTTACTTATTTTGTAGTCTAAGGGCAAAATATATGAGTTTGGTTAAGGCAAAAAAACATTTAGGACAACATTTTTTAACCGATAAAAATATTGCGGCAAAAATAGTAAACGGCCTTATTCATACTGATAAATATACACAGATATTGGAAGTGGGGCCAGGTATGGGTATTTTGTCGGATTTGCTGTTGGAAAGGAAAGATCTGGAGACCTTTTTAATTGATATTGATGTAGAGTCCTATCACTTCCTGCAGCAGAAATATCCGCAGCTGGGTAATAGGCTGATCAATGGAGATTTTCTGGCCCTTGATCTTTCAGCCATTTTTAAAGAGAAATATGCCATCATCGGTAATTTTCCTTACAACATCTCCTCTCAGATTCTGTTCAAGGTATTGGAAAACAGGGCAAATGTAGTAGAGATGGTGGGTATGTTCCAGAAAGAAGTGGCTGAACGGTGTGCTTCGAAAGCCGGAACCAAAGATTATGGCATCCTGAGTGTGCTGATTCAGGCCTATTATGATATAGAATACCTTTTTACGGTAAAGCCAGGGACTTTTAATCCTCCTCCAAAAGTGAATTCTGGGGTGATCAGGCTGAGCAGGAATAAGGTAGAAACACTTCCATGTGATGAGAAATTGTTTTGGCGGACAGTTAAGGCCGGGTTTAACCAGCGCCGGAAAACGCTTCGAAATGCACTTTCAGGAGTAGTTCCTAAAGATAAAATGGACAATCATCTATTCTTCGATAAACGTGCAGAGCAGCTGAGCGTTGCAGACTTTATTGACCTTACCATTCATCTATCCCAACTCTCAAAATAAAGAATGCCAAGTATGAAAGGAAAAATCTTAATTGTTGACGACCTGCACCCCGCCTTTAAAGACTCCGCTGCAGGTATGGGATATGAAGTGAACGACCAGCCTTTAATTACCAGGGCGGAAACCCTGGCCATAATTGCAGACTATGAAGGAATTGCAGTGCGTACAAAATTCCGCATTGATGAAGAGCTTTTGACGGCAGCACCAAAGCTTAAATTTATTGCAAGGGCAGGGGCAGGGCTGGATAATATTGATGAAGCTCCTGCTAAGCAAAGAGGAATTCAACTCCTGAATGCACCAGAAGGCAATATGGATGCAGTGGGCGAACATGCCCTTGGTTTATTGCTCGCGCTGATGAATAATTTTCGCAGGGCAGATGCCGAAGTTCGCAATGGTATATGGGACAGGGAAGGGAACCGTGGCTATGAACTGAGAGGAAAAACAGTAGGTGTCATTGGTTATGGCCATATGGGCCAGAGCTTTGCAAAAAAACTTTCGGGGCTCGACCTTAAAGTGATAGCCTATGATAAGTATAAAACAGGCTTTGGTGACACCTGGGCAAAAGAGGCGAGTATGGAAGAAATAGTAAAGTACAGCGATGTGCTGAGCCTGCACATCCCTTTGACAAAAGAAACCCGGCATATGGTGGATGAGGAATACCTGTTCCATTTTCGTAAGCCCATTTTCTTTATCAATACTGCCAGAGGGGAAATTGTGCAAACCAAGGCCCTGTTACAAGCTATTGAACAAGGAAAAATATTGGGTGCAGGATTGGATGTGCTGGAAACAGAGAAATTTCCTGCACTAAGCGTGCAGGATTGGTATCCTGCACTCCGTTCCTCAGAAAAAGTGCTCCTTACACCTCATGTCGGGGGCTGGACTTTCGATTCTTACCGCAGGATTTCGGAAGTACTGGCAGAAAAACTTAAGGAATTAAAGAAATAATTTGCTTTTTTGCTAGCCCGCTATTATCTTCGTTTTAATTGAAGCAAGACTATGTAGGCTTAAAAGCCGATATAGTCTTGTTTGTTTTTTAGAGGACTTACAAAAATAAATGAGCTATGACAGAGGTAACGTATTATACCCAAGATGGTTTAGATAAACTGAAAGAAGAACTGCAGCAACTTAAAACTACCGGAAGGCAGTTAATTTCTAAGGCAATAGCAGAAGCAAGGGATAAAGGAGATCTTTCTGAGAATGCGGAGTATGATGCAGCAAAAGAAGCACAGGGTTTGCATGAAGCAAAAATAGCCAAACTTGAGGCTACCCTTTCTACTGCCCGACTGATAGATGAGTCTAAACTGGATACTTCAAAAGTGCTTGCACTTTCTATCGTAAAAATAAAAAATATAAAGAATGGGGCTACGATGTCCTACCAGTTGGTAGCAGAGTCGGAAGCGGATCTTAAAACCGGAAAAATTTCAGTAAAATCACCTATTGCAAAGGGGCTACTGGGGAAATCAGTTGGCGATAAAACCGAAATTGAAGTTCCGGCAGGAAAAATAGAGTTCGAAATTTTAGAGATCAGCAGATAAATTCTATAACATGGCAAGTATCTTTTCTAAAATAATAAGCGGCGAGATTCCTGCCCACGTGGTAGCCGAAACTACCGAATTTTTAGCTTTCCTGGATGTAAACCCACTGGTTATGGGGCATGTACTGGTTATCCCTAAAAAAGAGGTCGACTATATTTTTGATATGGACGATGAAAGCTATTTCGGGCTAACCTTGTTCGCTAAAATTGTAGCGACGGGATTAAAAGAGGCTTTCCCATGTAAAAAGGTAGGTGTGGCGGTGATCGGATTGGAGGTGCCTCATGTACATATTCATCTCATCCCGATGAACAACGTCAGCGATATGAATTTCAGTAGAGAAAAACTGAAACCTAGCCAGGAAGAACTTGCCGAAGCAGCGGTTAAAATAAAAACTGTACTGGGAAAAGATTAGGGCCTGTAAGGCATTAGCAGAAACGGCAGCATTATTATCATGCTGCTGTTTCTGTTTATTTTAATTTCTCGTTGTTCTTATGCCGTTCAGCGTCGCGGATGCTCTTTTTTGCCAGATTTTTTTCCATAGCCGCTGTCAGGTCTATGCCTGTTTGGTTGGCCAGGCATATCAACACAAAAAAGACATCGGCCATTTCATCACCGAGGTCTACAGCTTCATCACTCTTTTTGAATGACTGCTCGCCATATTTACGCGACATGATCCTGGCCACTTCTCCAACCTCTTCCATCAGTATGGCGGTATTGGTCAGCTCATTGAAATAACGGATGCCTGTTGTTTTGATCCATTGATCTACGGTTTCCTGTGCTTCCTGTATCGTCATTATTCTTTATTTTTTGTGTCAATTGTTATCGTTACGGGGCCATCATTTACCAGGCTGATTTTCATGTCGGCCCCAAATACCCCAGTCTGTACAGGTTTTCCAAGTAATACTGAGAGCTGCTTAGTCATCGCTTCATACAAAGGAATGGCCTTATCTGGTCTCGCAGCCTTTGTAAAACCTGGTCGGTTCCCCTTTTTGGTAGATGCAAATAGGGTAAACTGGCTGATCAGAAGGACATTCCCGTCAACGTCCGGCAATGCTTTGTTCATTAAACCGTTTTCATCGCTGAATACCCGCATGTTCACTATTTTTGAGGACAGCCATTCCAGATCTTCGATATTGTCTGCATCTTCAATACCCAATAATACCACAAAACCGTTATCAATAGTTCCTGTAACTATGCCTTCTACTTCGCAGTTTGCTGCTATAACCCTTTGGATAACCGCACGCATCTTTAAGCCCTGGTTTCGTTACCGTGATAAATACTCAGGTAGCTTTCGTACCTGCTTGGGGCAATTTCGCCCTGCTCAACGGCTTTTATTATTGCACAGCCAGGTTCATTAACATGCCTGCAGTTGTTGAATTTACATTCGTGCATCATGTCCCTCATTTCCCTGAAGTAATGGCCCAATTCTTCAGGCCGGATGTCAAATATACCCAGTTCGCGTATGCCCGGTGTATCAATCAGATAACCACCGAAAGGCAGGGTATGCATCTCTGCAAAGGTGGTGGTATGCTGGCCTTTATCGCTTGACTCTGATATTTCGCCGGTTTTGATGTCCCTTCCCGGTAGCAAAGCATTGATGAGGCTGGACTTACCCACGCCGGAATGTCCTGAAAATAAGGTGGTTTTATCTTTAAGTAAAGTTTCAATTAAAGGGATATTTGTGCCTTTCAGGGCTGACACCGTGTAACAGGGATAACCAATGTTCTCATAAATTGCCGCATATTCGGCAAGAATAGCCAGACCTTCTTCATGGAAAAGATCAAGCTTATTGAAAATCAGTATTGCCGGAATATCATAGGCTTCGGCAGTGGCAAGAAACCTGTCTATAAAACCCAGCGAAGTACGTGGAGAAGCCAGAGTAACCACCAGAAAAGCCTGATCTATATTGGCGGCAATTATTTGGGCTTGTTTAGACAAGTTGATCGACTTACGGATGATGTAATTTCGCCGGTCATGCAACTTATTGATAATGCCATTGTCGGAATTTGGTTCAAATTCAAACTCTACATGGTCGCCCACCGCAATAGGGTTGGTCGTTTGAATGCCCTGTATCCTGAATTTTCCCTTTATCCTGCAATCGTAATCCTGGCCATCTTCTGCATGTACCTGGTACCAGCTTCCTGTCGATTTTATAACTAATCCTTGCATATAAGTGGGTAAAGATAATAAATACCAACTCCACCAAACTGAATAATTTATTTTTATAATCATTTGCTAATTAGAAAAATATAGCTTTACTTTACCGCCGCATTACAGATAGTGTAAAATATACATGTTTAACAATTCAATCATTACCACTACAACTACCACAACCACCGGCATAGCACGGAGGAAGGTAAGCTAGTGGGCTGAGAAAAAAATAAAAAACCACAAAAAAGCGCCTTCCTCTAAACCAGGAAGGCGCTTTTTTTTTAACCAACAACTATGAATATTTTAAAATTTGGAGGTACTTCTGTCGGTTCTGTCGAAAGCATACGGGCCCTGATCGGGATACTCAAAGAGAGAAAGGGAGCTGAAAACCCCGTTGTTGTTCTGTCCGCTATGGGGGGTGTAACGAACTCTCTGCTGCAGATGGCCGAAAATGCCCGGAACGCCCAGGACTATACCGATGACCTTAAAAAGGTAGAGCAGAAACATTTTGACGTGATACGTGCATTGCTGCCAGCCATTGCCCAAAACCCAGTCCTGACCAGACTGAAAATCTATTTTAATGAGTTGGAGGATATCCTTCAATCGGTATACAACCTGCGGGAACTGAGCCTGCAGACGAAAGACCTGATACTCAGTTATGGCGAACGGTGTTCAAATGTAATGGTGAGCCACATCGCCAGACAACATTTTGCCAATGCCGGATATGTAGATGGTTCTGAACTGATCAAGACCGACAGCAACTTTGGGCAGGCTAAGGTAAATACTTACCTGACTGAAACACTCATCCGTGATTTCTATGAATCCAACGCAGATAAGCTGCTGTTTGTTACCGGTTTCATATCCAGTAACGACGAAGGCCGGATCACTACGCTTGGTCGTGGCGGAAGTGATTATACTGCGGCCATCTGGGGTGCCGCCCTTAGTGCCGATGAAATAGAGATATGGACAGATGTGGATGGGATGCTGACCGCCGACCCGAGAATTGTAAAAAAGGCATTTTCTTTACCTGAATTAAGTTATACCGAAGCAATGGAGCTTTCTTATTTCGGCGCAAAGGTGATCTACCCGCCGACGATGATCCCTGCTTTCCTGAAGAAAATCCCAATCGTCATTAAAAATACCTTCAATGTTGACTTTCCGGGAACTTACATCAAACATGGGGCACACGCATCAAAACTGCCTATCAAGGGTATTTCTTCTATTGATGAGATCAGTATCCTGAATCTCTCAGGAAGCGGCATGGTAGGCAAGGCAGGTTTTGCCGGCCGACTCTTTTCTCTCTTGTCAAGAGAGCAGGTTAATGTAGTGCTCATCACTCAATCGTCATCAGAACACAGCATTACCTTTGCAGTTAAACCCGCAGATGCTTTAAAAGCACTTTCGCTCATCAACAGGGAATTTGAGCTTGAACTTCAGGCCCGTAAGCTGGAATATCCTGAGGTAGAGAACGGGCTTTCTGTGCTGGCTATCGTTGGGGAAAACATGAAACGGACCCCCGGGATTTCAGGACGTTTGTTTAGTGCCTTGGGAAGAAATGGTGTGAACATCCGTGCCATTGCGCAGGGTTCTTCAGAGTATAACATCTCTGTAATCATTGGGCGTTCCGATTTGTCGAAGGCTGTAAATGCGGTACATGATGCCTTTTATGCCGACCTTAAAAAAACACTGAACGTGTTCTGCCTGGGGACCGGAAATATCGGCAAAACCCTTTTCAGGCAATTACAGGACCAAATGCCTTTCCTTGCGCAGAACAACGACCTGCAGGTAAAGGTAATGGGGGTCAGCAATACACGGAGAATGTACCTCAACCCCGAAGGGATAGACCTCAGTAACTGGGAAAAAAGTCTTGAAGAAAAAGGGCAAAAAGCCGATCTTACAGAATTTATCGGGCAGATGAAGGACATGAACCTGGCCAATTGTGTGTTTGTAGACAATACCGCAAGCCATAACCCCATCCAGCATTACCTGGATGTGCTGCAATCCAGCATTTCTGTGGTAACCTGTAACAAAATAGGGAATTCTGCAGAATATGATCAGTATGTAGCCTTTAAGCAGGCTGCCAGAAAGCATGGAGTAGATTTTTATTATGAGACCAATGTTGGTGCGGGACTGCCCATCATTCGTACTTTGAAAGATCTGATGATGAGCGGCGACCGGATTGCCCGTATAGAAGCTATTTTGTCGGGCACCATATCTTATATCTTTAATAATTTTAAGGGCCAGCGCTTATTTCATGACGTGGTAAAAGAGGCGCAAGACCTGGGGTACACTGAGCCGGATCCGCGTGACGACCTGAACGGAAAAGATTTTATGCGCAAGATGCTGATCCTGGCCCGCGATGCAGGCTATGCATTGGAAGAAAAAGACGTAACCATTGAAAGCATGCTCCCAGCGGCCTGTCTTGCCGCCAAAAGCGTGGAAGAATTCTATGTAGAATTACAAAACAATGCGGCTTATTTTGAAAACCTTAAAAATGAAGCTGCACAAAACCAAAAAGTGTTAAGGTATATAGGTAAACTGGAAGATGGCAAGGTTACCATTACCCTGCAAATGGTTGATGATGCGCATCCTTTCTTCATGCTTTCGGGAAGTGACAACATCATCTCTTTTACGACCGATCGCTATAAGGACCGCCCGTTAGTGGTCAAGGGGCCAGGAGCCGGTGCCGAGGTTACCGCCGCAGGCGTATTTGCTGACATTATAAACGTAGGAAAAAGATAAGCCATGACTAGAAGATCTATAAAAGTTTTTGCCCCCGCTACCGTTGCCAATGTGGTTTGTGGTTTTGATGTACTGGGTTTTGCGGTAGACCAACCCGGTGATGAGGTGATCATGCGCCTGAGCGATAAACCAGGCGTTTCCCTTTTAAAGATAACCGGTGACGGAGGAAAACTACCCCTGAATCCTGAAAAAAATACGGTGAGTGCCATCGCCCGCGAGTATCTGGGGCACATTGGCCGGCCCGAAGTTGGGGTGGAAATAGAGCTGCATAAGAAAATGCCGATTGGCAGTGGCCTGGGCTCCAGTTCTGCCAGTACCGTAGCTGGGCTTTTTGCCATCAATTCCTTAATGGACAGTCCGCTCAACAATAAAGAACTGGTTCCCTTTGCTATGAAGGGTGAGGAACTGGCCTGTGGTTATGGACATGCTGATAATGTTGCGCCCGCTTTGATGGGAGGTTTCGTTCTCATCAGAAGTTACAGCCCTTTAGATATCATCAGCTTGCCTTTTCCTGCTGATCTCCACGCAGCAATTGTGTATCCTGAAGTGGATGTGCCTACCAAAGATGCGAGGCAAATGATCCGCTCCAAGGTTTTCCTGAAAGATGCGGTAACCCAATGGGGAAATGTGGCGGGGTTGGTTTCAGGATTGTTTATGAATGATTATGAACTGATAGGTCGGAGCATGACCGATGTACTGGTTGAACCCACCCGGTCTATTCTTATACCTGATTTTTATAAACTCAGGTCGCAGGCCATGAAAGCAGGAGCTGTGGGCTTCGGGATTTCCGGTTCTGGGCCCTCTGTATTTGCGCTTACAAAGGATAAGGAGACGGCCCTGCAAATTACTGCCAGCTTACAGCATCATTTAAAAAACATTTCCATTAACAGTCTGGCTTTCGTGTCGGAAGTCAACAAAAAAGGACCAGTAATATTAGACTAAAATGAAACTATACAGTACCAATAACCGTGACTTACGTGTAGACTTCCCTACTGCTGTTTTTAACAGCATGCCCCTGGACAAAGGTTTATATATGCCTGTCGACATTCCCCGGCTCAACCAGGAGTTTATAGATCAGATTGATCAGTACAGTCTGCCGCAAATCGCCTTTAAAGTAGCTTCTGCCTTATTGAAAGATGCTATACCTGCAACCGATCTTAAAATTATCATCGATGACGCCATAAATTTTGATGCACCGGTACTGAGACTGGCCGATAACGACTATGTGCTGGAACTGTTTCATGGCCCTTCGCTTGCCTTCAAGGATTTTGGCGCCAGATTTATGAGCCGGGTAATGGGCTATTTTTTAAAGAAAAATGAACAGATGCTCGATGTGCTGGTTGCTACTTCAGGTGATACAGGTGGGGCGGTGGCCCTGGGTTTTCTTGGAGTAGAAAATACCCGGGTAACCATTCTTTATCCTAAAGGAAAAGTGAGCGATATTCAGGAACTTCAACTGTGTACGAATGGGCAAAACATCCATGCGATTGAAGTAGATGGTACCTTTGACGATTGCCAGCACCTGGTAAAACAAGCTTTTGCAGATGAGGAACTGAATAAAAAACTCAGGTTGACTTCTGCCAACTCCATTAACATTGCGCGGCTTATTCCCCAGACATTTTATTATTTCAATGCCTATGCGCAACTGCGCCAACAGGGAAAGAAGGACATCGTATTTGTAGTGCCGAGCGGCAATTTTGGAAATATTGCAGCAGGCCTACTGGCCTATAGAATGGGGCTGCCGGTAAAACAGTTTGTGGCGGCTACCAATGTAAATGATACTGTACCGCGCTTTTTAGAAACCGGAGTTTATCAGACCAGGCCTTCTGTACAGACGTATGCCAATGCAATGGATGTGGGCGCACCAAGTAACTGGGTAAGGATCATGGATTTGTTTAATCAGGATAAAAGCGCTTTGCAGCAGGTAATGAAAGGTTATCGTTTTACGGATGAAGAAACGTTGGAAGGGATCGATGCGATTTATAATGAATTCAATTATGTTGCCTGTCCGCATACCGCAATCGCATGGTTGGCCTTGCAGGAATATAGAATGGAAACTGCGGATCAGGAATCTACAGGCGTTTTCCTGTCTACCGCGCATCCATGTAAGTTTCCAGACGTTTTTCCGAAGGAAATAAAAGCGAATGTTCAGGTGCCGGAACAGGTAGCAGTACTTGTTAAAAAACAAAAACATGCTACGGCAATGGATACCAGTTTTGAATCCTTTAAAAGCTACCTGCTTACTTTTTGCTAAAGCGCATGATGGCTATGTCGCCCATCAAGAAGTTTAGTGTACTGTCGCTGGTTACTTCGTAGTTACTTGTTTTTCTAAGCATTTCAATAAAAATGGCCTCTCCCTCGCCAGGACAGGCCATTTTTGTCATTATAAAGGGTTTTGTAAAATTGATGCCCGAATCATCGGCAACCAACTGGCCTGAAAAAGAATTACAACTGGTATTTCCACTAAACCTTTTTTCTGCAATATCAAATTTGATGGTTGGTTTTTTACCCGGATACAGTCCGTTAAACGCTATTCTGGGCCCGGATATATAGCTTAGTTCCCAGCTTCCCCCAAGCTGGGATAATCCGCCATTACCAATAGTTCCGGGTTTAATTGTTGTGCAGGCGGTTAAAGAACCTGCAGTAACCAATATCAATAGCATCAACCTTTTCATATCTCCTAAAGTTACAAAGAGTATTCCAGAAATGCACAATGGGCCCTGATATTAAAATATAGCCCTTGCAATTCTTTTGGTTGGCTCCGGATTTCCCATAGTATAAAAATGTAATACCGGGGCACCCATTGCTTTCAACTCGTTGCATTGATTGATCATCCATTCTATTCCCACCTCTTTTACTTCTTTCTCCGATTTACAGGTCTGTATTGCCTCACTGAGCTCCACAGGAATGTCAAGATGGAATATTTTTGGCAGACTAATGAGCTGCTTGCTGCTGGTAATGGGTTTTAAGCCTGGTATGATGGGCACGTTAATACCGTTTTCTCTACATTTATCAACAAAGGCCTTATATTTTTGGTTGTCGAAGAACATTTGGGTTACAATAAAATCTGCACCTGTGTCTACCTTATGTTTCAGGTACCGGAAATCAGTATCCAGGTTGGGCGACTCAAAGTGTTTTTCCGGATAACCGGCAACGCCAATGCAGAAATCCGTCTTCTCCGGACTTTCCATATCATCATGCAGGTATTTTCCGTTGTTCATATCAACAACATGTTGCAGCAGCTCTGAAGCATAGGCATGGCCATTGGGAGTAGGGATAAAAGCATTGTCGCTTTTGCGGGCGTCGCCTCTTAAAACAAGGACATTGTCAATGCCCAGAAATTGCAGGTCTATCAAGGCATTTTCTGTTTCATCTTTGGTAAAGCCCCCGCAAATGAGGTGAGGCACTGCATCTACCTTATATTTATTCATAATGGCAGCGCAGGTAGCAACGGTACTTGGGCGTTTGCGGTAAGCTACTTTTTCCAGCAGCCCATTGGCGTGCTGCTTGTAAATGTAGTCTTCTCTCAGATATGTTACATCTATAAAAGGAGGATTAAACTCCATCAAAGGATCTATGGCATCAAAAATGCCTTTGATGCTCTGGCCTTTAATAGGTGGCAGCAATTCAAAGGAGAAGAGGGTTTTGCCTTTGGCATTTATAATATGATCGGTGATCTTCATCGTGTCTGGGTTGTCTAAGTACTAAATAATTACGAAAGCTAATAGGCCAGGTTCGGGCTTAACCATCTTTCCGCTTCTTCCAGCGGCATCCCTTTTCTAACAGCGTAGTCTTCTACCTGGTCTTTGGTGATTTTACCCAGGCCGAAATACCTGGATTGCGGATGTGCAAAGTAGAAACCGCTTACTGCTGCGGTAGGGTACATCGCATAGCTCTCTGTAAGTTTCAGGCCAATTTTGGCCTCTGCATCCAGTAAGGCAAATAAAGTCCCCTTTTCGGTATGTTCCGGACAGGCAGGATAGCCGGGTGCCGGGCGTATACCCGCGTATTCTTCTTTAATCAGTGCCTCATTGTCCAGGTTTTCATCCTTGGCATAACCCCAGTATTCCTTACGGACCAGCTCGTGCATGCGTTCTGCGAAAGCCTCTGCCAGTCTGTCGGCCAGTGCCTTGGCCATAATGCTGTTGTAATCGTCGTAAACAGCTTCAAATTCAGCTACCAGTTCATCACAGCCAATCCCCGCAGTAAGGGCAAAGCCCCCAAAATAATCAGGGATACCACTTTCCTTTTGGGCTACAAAGTCAGACAGGGCATAATAGGGCTGTCCATCGGTTTTTTCGGCTTGCTGGCGAAGGGTATGGATCACAACCTCTTTGCCCTCAACATTTAAAATGATGTCATCTCCAACTGCATTCGCCGGCCAGAAACCAATTACGGCTTTAGCAGTTAACAACTTCTCCTCAACAATTCTTTTCAACAGGGCCTGAGCATCATTGAAAAGCTTTCTGGCTTCGTCGCCTACTGTTTTGTCTTCCAGTATCCTTGGGTAGCTGCCACGCAACTCCCAGGTTTGAAAAAACGGGGTCCAGTCGATGTAAGGTACCAATTCTTCCAGGGGATAGTCCTCAAATACCCGGGTTCCGGTAAATTCCGGAGCAGGAGCTACCAATGAAGGGTCTATTTTAAAGTTCTCCTTACGAGCCTCTTCTATGGTTTTGAAGCGCTTGTCCGAACGTTTGTTCAGGTGGGCTTCTCGGGCTTTATCGTATTCTGCCCTGATGCTGGCAATATACTCATCGCGGGTATCTTTGTTCATCAAGGTACTGGCAACGGTAACGCTCCTTGAGGCATCGAGCACGTGTATGGCAGGACCGGAATAATTAGGCGCTACTTTAACCGCCGCATGGATACGGGAGGTTGTTGCTCCGCCTATCATCAGCGGAATGGTAAAGCCTTCACGCTCCATTTCTTTGGCAAAGTGTACCATCTCATCCAGTGAAGGTGTGATGAGGCCGCTTAAGCCAATAATGTCGGCATCAATTTCCTTGGCTTTTTTAATGATGTCCTGGGCAGGCACCATTACACCCATGTCTACAATCTCGAAGTTGTTACAGGCCAGTACCACACCAACAATATTCTTGCCGATGTCATGTACATCGCCCTTAACCGTAGCCATCAGTATTTTTCCGGCTGATGAATTCTGGTCCTGATCAGGGTTGTTCAGCTTTTCCTGCTCAATAAAAGGCAGCAGGTAAGCCACGGCTTTTTTCATTACACGGGCAGATTTTACCACCTGCGGCAGAAACATTTTTCCGGCTCCGAACAGATCGCCCACAATATTCATTCCGTCCATTAAAGGGCCTTCGATCACCTGGATCGGCCTGTCGTACTTTTGGCGGGCCTCTTCAACGTCTGCATCCAGGTATTCAATGATCCCTTTTACCAATGCGTGCGATAAGCGCTCCTCTACACTGGCCTTGCGCCATTCTTCATCTCTTACAACCTCTTTCCCTTTAGATTTGATAGTATCTGCAAATTCAACCAGACGCTCGGTGGCATCTGACCTCCGGTTCAGCAATACATCTTCAACAAGCAACAGCAGTTCTGGTGGAATTTCCTGGTAAACTTCCAGCATCCCCGCATTTACAATCCCCATGTCCAGTCCGGCGTGGATGGCATGGTACAGAAATGCAGAGTGCATGGCTTCCCTTACGGTATTATTGCCCCTGAAAGAGAAGGAAATGTTGGAAACGCCACCGCTTACTTTGGCATGTGGAAGATTCTCTTTGATCCAGCGTGTGGCGTTTATAAAGTCGACCGCATAGTTATTGTGCTCTTCCAGGCCGGTTGCTACCGTTAGGATGTTGGGGTCAAAAATGATGTCCTGTGCCGGGAAGCCGACTTCGTTCACCAGTATATCATAAGATCTTTTACAGATCTTTTTTCTTCTTTCAAAATTGTCTGCCTGTCCCAGTTCATCAAAAGCCATCACTACTACGGCTGCACCGTAATTCATGATTTTACGGGCATTCTCACGGAATTTATCTTCACCTTCTTTTAAGGAGATTGAGTTTACAATTCCCTTACCCTGCAGACATTTCAGTCCCGCCTCTATTACCGTCCACTTGGAAGAATCCACCATAATGGGCAGTTTGGAAATATCCGGTTCGGAAGCGATCAGGTTAAGGAATTTTGTCATCGAAGCCTCCGAATCGATCATTCCCTCATCCATGTTCACATCAATTATCTGGGCGCCACCTTCAACCTGCTGACGGGCAACGGCCAGGGCGGCTTCAAAATCTCCGCCTAAAATCAGCTTGCTGAATTTAGGGGAACCGGTAATATTGGTTCTTTCCCCAATGTTTACAAAAATGCTTTCAGGGGTAATCGTTACCGGTTCTAAACCGCTCAGGCGCAGATAGGGTGCTATTTGTGGTATTCTGCGGGGTTCCACATTTCTTGCTTTTTCAGCTATACAGCCAATATGATCGGGGGTAGTCCCACAACAACCACCTACAATATTTACAAAGCCATGCTGGATGAAATCTTCAACCAGGTGGGCCGTTTCGTGCGGCATCTCATCGTATGCCCCAAATTCATTAGGCAAACCTGCATTTGGATAGGCTGAAACATAGCAACCAGCTTTGGCAGAAAGCTCTTCAATATGCGGACGCATGTCTTTAGCACCCAAAGCACAGTTAAAGCCTATGCTTAGTGGCCGGGCATGCATTACCGAGTTTAGAAATGCTTCGGCTGTTTGTCCGGATAAAGTTCTTCCGGATGCGTCCGTAATGGTACCCGAGATCATGATCTCTATTTTACGGCCAATTTCAGCTTCATATTTTTTTATCGAAAATATGGCCGCTTTGGCATTCAGGGTATCAAAAATTGTTTCAATGAGCAAGAGATCAGCACCGCCGTCTACCAGTCCGCGTACCTGTTCGTCGTACGCCTCTACAAGTTCGTCAAAAGTAATGGCACGGAAACCCGGGTCGTTTACATCAGGAGAAATGGACAGCGTTCTGTTGGTCGGACCTACAGCACCTGCAACAAAGCATTTGCGCTCCGGATTTGCGGCCATAAATTCATTTACGGCTTCTTTGGCAATTTTAGCGCCTTCAAAACTCATTTCATAAGCCAGCGGCTCCATCTGGTAATCTGCCAGTGAAATGCGCTGAGTGCTGAAAGTGTTGGTTTCAATGATGTCTGTACCGGCTTTTAAGTACTCGGTATGGATTTCTTTAATGACATCCGGACGGGTGATGTTCAGCATGTCATTGTTCCCTTTTACATCGCAAGGGTGATCTTTGAATCGTTCGCCTCTAAAATCTTCCTCTGTTAAGGCGTAACGTTGTATCATGGTGCCCATTGCACCATCAATGATCAGGATACGTTTCTCTAATTCTTTTCTGATATCCATTTAACAATAATGATATGAGCAGACAATCAGCTAAAGTTGATAGAGGCCGGGGCCTAAACAAGTGCCGAACCAATTGCGTGCAAAGCTTATCTGAGAATCTGTTTGGGGAGCAGTTTCCACTTATCTTTCAGGAACTACGGCTGCATTTCCTGTAGAATGTAGCACCTTGTTAGCACAGGTTGCCAAGACTTCGCAGGGTCTAATCCCTCCATCTTTCTCTATAAGCATTACAAAGGTGCAACAAAGAAAAATCAATTCCAAAAAAAAGCGGTTTAAAGCATATAAAATTGCAAAGCATGTGTCGGACAACTTAACTTTTGGAATATTATTCTGTACCACTCGGCTATTTCAGACTCAATTCAATAACCGGAACTGTGAAGTTTGGTTTTTGCAGAGGAAGTTTTAGTACCAGATTTCCGGAGGCCGATAGGTCTTTGTCTGTTAAAAGTTCGGAGTTGTCATGTAAAAACTGAGCATAAATGACTTCGTCCTTGTAACCATCAAGTACGAGCTTGCCGTCTTTCGGATAGTCAAAAAGATGAACATATAATTTTTTATTGACTTTATTATAAGTTAGTTGTGTTCCAGGAGCTGGCTTAAATTTGTCTGGTGCAAAGCTGCAGTCATACACTGATTTTGAATTTGCATGCATCCAGGTTCCCAGGCTATCCAAAGCCGTGTTTGCCCTGTTGTCAAATTCGCCTCTTGCCGTGGGCCCAACATTTAACAGCAAATTACCCCCATTGGCTACTGATGTAATTAGGAGGTCTAACAATTGTGTGTTCGTTTTCCAGGTGTTCTCATCTCTGTAATAACCCCATGAACCTGAAAAAGTCTGGCAGGTCTCCCAGGTCTTTCCTTTATATTTTGCTAGGCTTTTGGCACTAACTTGTTCGGGAGTTTCAAAATCCTCGGCATCACTGTATGCTGCCAGATCTAGCCTGTTGTCTACAATGATACCGGGCTGCAATTTTCTGATCTGTTTCAGGAGTTCTACTGATCCCCAGTCATCTTTCCCTTTTCCATGTTTGCCCGGATAAGAAAAGTCGAGCCACAGGATGTCAATTTTTCCATATTTTGTTAAGATCTCAGTCACCTGATCGTTCAGGTACCTGCGATAATTTGCCATATTTCTCCCTTTGTTCAAGGTCAGGTATTCCTGATCGTTATTGTCGGCTGGCCTTGAGGGGTGATACCGGTCAACCGTAAAATCCGGGTGATGCCAATCTATCAGAGAATAATAGAAGCCTATTCTGATGCCCTCTGCCCTGAAGGCATCCACAAATTCTTTTACTAAATCCCTTTTAGCAGGCGTATTTGTTGCTTTGTAATTGGTAAATTTACTATCAAACAAAGTAAAACCTTCGTGGTGTTTGGTAGTTAAAACAGCATATTTCATGCCGGCGGCTTTAGCTTTTTTTGCCCATATTTTAGGTTGAAACTGATCTGGGTTAAAATTTTTAAAGTATTTGTTGTAATCCTGTTCTGATATCTTTTCCCTGCTTTGTACCCATTCGTGACGGGCTGGCAGGGCATAAAGTCCCCAATGAATAAACATCCCAAACCTGGCATCTGTCCACCATTTCATTCTTTTCTCTTTTTGTTCCGGGGTTTCGGTCCCGATTTTTTTCTGTGCTTGCAATGGCCTTGCAGAAATGAGTATCATTAAAATCATACCCAGGCTCAGCAATAGTTCTTTTCTGTTCATTTGTGTTTGGTCTTCAATAGTTTGTATCAAAATTATGAGCTAATTTCAACCTTAAATAAGCAATATTGGCAAATAACTAAGCGTTTTTTGCAAAAAGTGGTATCAGTGGAATTGTTGCCTGGCAAAATCAATATTCTTCCGTAAAGATTGTATCTTGATTTACACACAAATAAAATCTTACAGATATGAAAATTACATTAGATGTAAAATCACTCTTATTGGGAGTCTTGGCAGCGGGCTTTTTGTTTACTGCCTTCAGTTTCAAAAATACACAAGGGCAGGGGAATGGCAGGTTCAGTACATCATTGCCCCATCCATGTATGATCTCAGCAAAATACAATGGCTAAAAGGGGATTTCTATGATACATTCAAGACAGGAAAGGATAATAAAAAGACAGTAAATTGATTGATGTGCTATTAAGATAAGAAATTAGCGAATGGGTAAAATAATATTGCCCGTAATGCACGAATGGCTGCAAATTTCAAATTTGCAGCCATTTTGATGATTTTAACATGATGCCTTGTAGCCCGTAGGGGAATCGAACCCCTGTTTCCAGAATGAAAATCTGGCGTCCTCACCCCTAGACGAACGGGCCATTTAAGATTGCCTCAGCTGTATTAAAGCTGCGAACCTTTTGGTAGCGGGGACCAGACTCGAACTGATGACCTTCGGGTTATGAGCCCGACGAGCTACCAACTGCTCCACCCCGCACTATATACAATTCTTTTAGTTTCCGTTAAATCCTTAACTCTTCTTCCGAATTGGAATGCAAAGATATAATTCGTTTCTTTGTGGTGCAAATTTATTTTAAAAAATATTTTCATGTCGCATAAAGCAGGTTTTGTAAGTATCATCGGTAAGCCTAACGTAGGCAAATCAACCTTAATGAATGCCCTGGTGGGTGAAAAACTTTCTATCATTACTCCTAAAGCGCAGACCACCCGTCACCGTATTTTAGGAATCGTAAACGAAGAAGACTATCAAATTGTTTTTTCGGACACGCCCGGCATCATCAAGCCCCGGTATGGGCTGCAGGATTCCATGATGAATTCTGTTAAAGGAGCATTAACAGATGCCGACCTGATCCTGTTTGTTACCGATATTAATGAACAGCACGATGAAAATGATGTATTGGAGAAAATTACGCATACCAGTATTCCTATGATCGTCCTGATCAACAAGATTGACAATGCTACCCAGGAACAGGTAGATGAAAAAGTAGCCTATTGGCAGGAACAGCTAAAACCTAAACATATTTTTGCCATTTCGGCACTGCATCAATATAACCTGGATGGCATCTTGAATACTGTACTGGATTACGTGCCCGAACATGCGCCCTTTTACGACAAGGAAGACCTTACAGATCGTAATCTGCGTTTCTTCGTTTCAGAGATCATCCGCGAAAAGATTTTCAACAATTATCAGAAAGAAATTCCTTACAGCACAGAGGTAATTATTACCGCATTTAAAGAAGAAGAAAATATTACGCGCATCAGCGCTGAAATTATTGTAGAGCGTGATTCCCAGAAAAACATCCTGATAGGAAAAGGTGGTTCCAGCCTAAAAAAAGTTGGCATGGAAGCCCGTAAGGACATGGAGAAATTTCTGGGTCAGAAGGTTTTCCTTGAAACCTTTGTAAAGGTCTTGCCAGACTGGCGTAGCAAAAAAAATTATCTTAAAAGCTTTGGTTATGATCAATAACATTTTTTCTTTGTATGAGACTAAGTACTTATCATGAAAAAATTATTTTTATTGATTGCCATTTTAGGCGTGAATATGGCTTTTGCACAGGAATCCAACAACGACAAAAAGTTATGGGCTTCCTCTATCCTCAACCAGCAAGCGCCTGAACTGGTTGTAGAAAAATGGATCAGTGCCGCGCCTGATACAAAAGGCAAATTTGTGCTGATCGATTTCTGGGCCACATGGTGTGGTCCTTGCAGAAAATACATCCCTACTTTAAACAGCTTTCACGAAAAATTCGGGGATAAACTTGCAGTCATCGGTTTATCAGATGAGCCCGCTGAAACAGTAGAGAAATTTGAAAACCCTAAAATCAGGTACAGCGAGGCTATAGATACCAAGGCAACGCTGAAAAACTCCTTGCAGGTAAAAGGAATCCCTCACGTAATCCTCATTAGTCCAAAAGGCGTTGTGATCTGGGAAGGCTTTCCTTTGCTTGACAACCACCAGCTTACGGAAGATGTACTGAAGGCGCTGATGGAAAAATACAAATCCTAAACTGGTTTAACGGTCTTTTTTAAGCCGCAAAAAACTAAACCCAATCATATCGATGGGATTATGTATCTTTGTGGCTTTTAAAATATTCGTATAAAATACCCATGTCAAATATTATCGCAATTGTCGGAAGACCAAACGTAGGCAAATCTACCCTTTTTAACCGCTTAACCGAAAGTCGTAAAGCTATTGTTGATGATTTTAGTGGCGTTACGCGCGACCGTCATTATGGCGTGGCAGAGTGGACAGACAAGCAATTCACTGTGATTGATACAGGTGGCTATGTGGCCAATTCAGAGGATGTTTTTGAGGCCGCTATTCGCGAACAGGTGGTTATTGCTATCGAAGAAGCTACTGTTTTGCTGTTCATGGTAGATGTCACAACAGGAATTACTGATTTGGACGATGAAATCGCTCAGCTACTGAGAAGAAGCAAGAAGCCGGTATTTGTTGTTGTAAACAAGGTTGACAATACGCAGCTTCAGAACGATGCCGCTGAATTTTATGGCTTTGGTCTGGGCGAGATCCACCCGATATCTTCTATGACAGGTTCGGGAACAGGGGATTTGCTGGATGAGGTGATCAGGCATTTTGAAGATGTTCCGGAAGAAGAGAACACCTTGCCAAAAATTACCATTGTAGGCCGTCCAAATGTTGGGAAGTCGTCCCTTATCAATGCTTTAATCGGTAAAGAAAGAAACATTGTAACCCCTATAGCCGGTACCACCCGAGATTCCATACACATTCATTACAATCAATTCGGGCATGAATTTATGTTTATTGATACGGCTGGGCTGCGTAAAAAAACGAAGGTTAAGGAAAACATAGAGTTTTACTCTGTTATGCGGACCATTAAGGCACTTGAAGAAGCTGATGTCGTGATCCTGATGATAGATGCCGTAGAAGGCCTGGAATCACAGGATGTGAACATTTTCCATCTGGCAGAAAAAAACAAGAAAGGAATTGTGGTGCTGGTCAATAAATGGGACCTGATAGAAAAAAACAGCAAAACAGTGAATGTCTTTGAAGAGCAAATCCGTCAGAAACTACAGCCTTTTACTGATGTCCCGATCATTTTCATTTCTGCATTGAATAAACAGCGGATATTCCAGGCGGTAGAAACGGCATTGGATGTGTTTAAAAACAGAAGCAAGAAGATACCTACATCAAAGTTAAATGATGTCATGCTGCCTATCATTGAAAATTATCCGCCGCCAGCATTGAAAGGAAAATACATCAAGATCAAGTACATTACACAGATCAATGCAAGTTCTCCGATGTTTGCTTTCTTCTGCAACCTTCCTCAATATATTAAAGAGCCCTACAAACGTTTCCTGGAGAATAAACTACGCGAGCATTTTGATTTTAGCGGGGTGCCGGTTCAGATCTATTTCAGACAGAAATAAGTTTATTGCAAGCTGGCGATGGCTTGCTTAACCACCGGGTCATTTAGGTTTAAGGCTTTGTAATAGCCTGCATCGCCCAAATGGTACTTGTATAAAAGCACCTTCAGATCATTGTATATCAATGGTTTGGCCATATACAGTTGCTTCGGATCTATTGGAATATTGCGCTTTTGGATATACTTCAGAAAATCGCTGTAGTCTGATTCGCTGATCGCAAACTTCGTCATTTTCTGTTCCAGCTGTTCTGCATTGTATCGGGCGCCCAGTATATCGTACACAAAATCGAACAAGACCTTTTTGGCCACCAGTTTACCATAAAACCGATTGTAGCCATTCGTATCCAGCTTTACGTAAATATCCGGACGGATACCGCCACGAGTCAAATTTTTGCGCTGCAGGCTATCTTTTCCTGTGCCAGTCACATCAGAAGTAAGCTCCCCATCATTAAAACGGTCTTCGATTTCATTCTGATAAGCGTTGTATCCTTTTTTGTAAGATTTTTGGATGCTTTTACCCGAAGGAGTGTAATATCTGGCAATAGTAAGGTTCAGGGCAGAACCATCCCCGAAAGGAAACTGCTCCTGTACTAAGCCCTTGCCAAATGAGCGCCTGCCTACAATTACACCTCTGCCCCAATCCTGTACCGCCCCGGCCAGAATTTCGCTCGCCGAAGCGGAGTTTTCATTGATCAGTACCGCCAGTTTCCCTTGCTCAAACTCTCCTCCACCGGTAGTCATATAATCTGTCCTGGGCTCATGTTTACCTTCAGTATAAACAATCAGTTTATTTTCTTCGAGTATCTGGTTGGCCAGCCCAGTTGCCGCACTCAGGTAACCACCGCCATTGTCCCTTAGATCAAGGATTAGCTTCTTCATCCCTTTAGCTTTTAGCTGCCTTACTGATTCTACAAAATCTTTGTCGGTATCTGCGCCAAACTTGCTGATTCTGACATAGGCCGTTTCAGGGTTCAGCATGTAAGCCGCATCAATACTGCTTACCTTTACACGGTTACGGTTAACGGTATATACCATACGCTGGGTATCTCCGGGATGAATAATGGTTAATTTTACAGCAGTCCCTTTGCGTCCTCTTATACGCCCTACCATCTTTTCTCGCGGCAGCGCTTTTCCGCTCACTATGGCCGTATCGATTTGCAATATCTTATCTCCCTGTCTTATTCCAGCTATAAATGCAGGTCCGTCTTTTACCACATTGGTAACCAGCAAAGTGTCATTGAGAATATAATATTCAATCCCGATCCCTTCAAAATTGCCTCCCAGGGTCTCGAGCATTTCACTGGCTTTCGCTGGCGGAAGGTATGTGCTGTGTGGGTCCAGCTGATGCAGCAGGCTATCGATAGGCAAATGGTTTAAAGAGTCGGCATTTACCTCATCAACATATTTTTTATTGATGATATGGATAATTTCATCTACCTTTTCGGCGTTACTATCAGCAAATTGAACAGGCTTATGAAATTGATACCCCTGATCTTTTAAAAATTTGTAACCAAAGAACATCCCACCTATTAATGTAGCGGAATAAGTGAGGGCAATAAGGGCATTATAGCGGGTATTTTTCTTCATGGGTAAATACTGTGTAAAGTTATAAAATTACCCTTCAATAAATAAATATATTGTGCTGATTTTAAGGTTATATTTCGCGTTTAGGAAGAAAATACCGAATTTTATGAAACATTTGCCAAATTGAAAGCGACTTATGTGAAAGGCTTGCCGTGAGGTAATCGGAAAATGAGCAAAAATTAAAGAAAACACAGCATTATGATTAGAGTAACCGAGCAGGAATCAAAGTACCACGACATCGACAAAATGTCGGTACTGGAGATTCTGACAGGCATAAATAATGAAGATAAAATTGTTCCCCAGGCTGTAGAAAAAGCAATTCCTCAAATAGAAAAGCTGGCTTCTGCCGTAGCTGAGCGTATGATCAACGGGGGTAGATTATTTTACATCGGGGCAGGCACAAGCGGTCGTTTGGGAGTAGTTGATGCTTCCGAATGTCCACCTACATTTGGTGTGCCTTTCGACTGGGTGGTTGGCATCATTGCCGGGGGCGACACCGCGATCAGAAAAGCGGTTGAAAATGCCGAAGATGATGCAGCACAAGCCTGGATTGATTTGCAGGAGTATAAGATCAATGAAAAAGACTGCCTGGTTGGTCTTGCGGCCTCAGGTACCACGCCTTATGTCATTGGTGGACTGCATACCGCGCGTGAAAACGGTGTGCTTACCGGGTGTATTGTTTGTAATGAGGGTGGCCCCATTGCAGGTGAAAGTGACTACCCGGTAGAAGTAGTTGTAGGCCCGGAGTTCTTAACCGGATCAACGCGCATGAAGTCGGGAACCGCACAAAAATTGGTGTTGAATATGTTGAGCACGACGGTTATGATCAGGCTGGGCAGGGTAAAAGGGAACAAGATGGTAGACATGCAGCTGACCAACCATAAACTGGTTGACCGGGGTACGCAAATGGTAATGGACGAACTGAATATAGACCATGACCATGCTGCCGACCTGCTGATCCGTTATGGGAGTGTCCGCAAGGCGGTTGAGGCCAGCCACAAGTAAAATTCCGGACCATGCACGAAATTGAACCTTTTTATCTTTGGCGCGATGATTATATTGCTGCCGAAGATGATCGTTCGCCTTTTTACAATACGGAGTATTCGGAGTTTTATTTCGATAAACAGCTCTACAACTTCCTGATCCATCCGCAGTGGGATGATTTTGGATCAGCTACCTTATACTTGAAAGTATTGTTTGTTGATTACGACAGGCAATACGCTATTATTGAGCTCATAGGGGAATGGAACGATGCAATAGGTAACGATATTATGCTTTTGAAGCGTGAGATTTTGGAACTCATGATGGACGAAGGTATCAATAAGTTCATTCTGATCGGCGAAAATGTCCTGAACTTCCATTCCTCTGAAGACAGCTACTACGAAGAGTGGTTTCAGGAGGTAGAAGATGGCTGGATTACGGGCATCAATTTCCAGCCGCATGTAATTGATGAGTTCCGGAACAACAATATTGACTACTATATTAATTTTGGTGGACAGCTTGACGATTTGGCATGGAGGACTTTAAAACCTCTTCAATTCTTCAAAAAAGTTGAAGAAACCCTGACAAAAAGGCTTGGGGCATAGCTTTTGTATAAGTAAAAACAATAAGTATCTTTAAATAAATTTATAATAATTATGGACAACAACAATCAAGATTGGTCAAAACAATCCGTTTTTGTAGAAGATATAACGGGTAAAGTTGCCAAAAAATTCTTTGCCAATGTATTCCTTTGGATGTTTGTGGCTTTGAGTGTTTCAACAGCCGTTGCATTTTATCTGGCAACCAATTCGGAATTACTTTATACTTTTTTTAGTGCCCAGACGGGTAAGCCAAATATTCTTGGCTGGATAGTAATGCTTTCACCTTTGGGGATTTCATTGGCAATGAACTTCGGGCTAAGCCGATTCTCCTATGGTGCTATAGTTGGCCTGTTCATTCTGTTTGCTGCCTTATTAGGTATCAGTCTTAGCACAGTTTTATTAGTATACACTTCAGCTTCTATTATCAGTTGCTTTGCCGGTGCAGCAGGAATATTTGGCATCATGGCCTTTATGGGATATACCACCAACATAGATTTAAGCAAATTTGGTCCTATATTAATGATTGGTGTGATAGGACTTATTATAGCAAGTATATTAAATGTCTTTATTCAAAGCGCAAACTTTAGCTTGTTCATGGCGTATGTGGGTATTGCTATTTTTACAGCTTTAACAGCATATCATGTTCAAATGTTAAAAAGGATAGGGCAGGGAATAGAGGAAAGCGGTGCACAGATTCTGGATGCTGATTCTAAAAAACTGGCAATTATAGGAGCCATGTCTCTTTACGTTACCTTCATCAATATATTCTTGTCGTTGTTAAGAATATTCGGAGACAGAAGATAGTTCTTTAACAATAATCTAAAAGAAAGGCCCGTACAAAATGTACGGGCCTTTCTTTTTATACCATGGGTTCCATTTCGGTCACCAGATCAGATACAAACTCATCTATTTTTTTCCTGGTAATACCAGGCATACAGATGATATGGCTTTGCCCGTTCTCTGTGGCAATCTGCCATTTCAGACATATTTTAAGTGAGGGCTGCGGAAACACCACGGTGAGCGCTGAAGGGTTTCTCCAGGCGCCAAAACCGATCTCATTTAGCTTTTCAACTGCGTAGGCGGCAACTTCCAGGCTTTCCAGCGCCCGCTGTCTCAAGCCATCTATACCCATCTTTTTGATGGCATACCATAAAAAAACCGGACTGTGCCCATTTCTACTGCCGGTGATGGTAGTATCTACGGTACCTATATAAGGTACAGCCCTGCCAATCCTTTCCTTATAGTTCTTTTTAACCAACACCAAGCCACATGGAATTGGTGAGCCTATAAATTTATGGCCACTGATAGCCAAGCTGTCGGAACCACAGCTAAAATCAAAGCCCGGCTTTAAATCCAGCACGGCACTGTAAGTTCCAGCCAAAGCGGCATCACAATGGATGTACTGGTTTTTTACAGCCAGCTGGCGCAGGATGCTCTTTATTTCAGTCAAATCATCCTTAGCTTCGGTCATCGTAGTGCCAATATTGGCCAGAATAATCACTGGCTGATCACGATGCATCTGTATCATCTGCTTCAGATCGTTGTAATCCATCTCTCCGTTTTCCTGGGTACTGATAACGATACTTCTCAGGTTGAGCAGTTGAATATTCTTTTGGACACTATAGTGAGTAGATTCAGAGTAGTAAACAATCCCATTAGGATACAGCTCCCGTGCTACATAAAGGCCATATAAATTGCCTTCCGAACCACCATTGGTCACATACCCCCACCAGTTGTTTTGGGGAGCATTAAACAATTGCGCAAAGAACTGCAGTACTTCCTGTTCAAGTGACCTTGAATTGAGATCGTATGTAGATTCAACTTGCGGATCACCTACATTGTTCAAGGGGAGCTTCAATAGCGGATACAATTCAGAATAGTCAAAATCCCTGGCAATCGGATAGCCGATAAAATGTTCAGAACGCTTTTCGGCCTTTTTCATGTAAGCATTTAAACGTTCAAAGTCGACAGAATTTAATTTGGTTTGCATAAAAAATATTTATGCCACAAAAGTACATTTACAAGGATTAAAACGATGCTAATAATAAAATTCAGTAATATTATCTGATTTTATAGATATTTACAGTTATTTTAACTTAACGTCGATACCATCATCCATTTTAACAGTAAAATTTATGGCAGGCGAACTGGATAACTTTGACAAGCAGATACTTAACATCCTACAAAAAGATGCTGCCCTGGCAGCTAAAGACATTGCAGCGCAGATAGGCCTTAGCGTTTCTCCTACCTACGAACGCATCAAAAGGCTAAAGCAAGATGGTTACATCGATAAATATGTGGCCCTGGTAAATCGTGTTAAACTGGGCAAGCATCTCCTGGTCCTTTGTCACGTTACCTTGAAACAGCAATCGTTAGACACCCTAAAACAATTTGAAGAGGCTGTAGTTTCTCTCAACGAAGTGCTGGAAGTGATGTGCATTGCCGGCAGTCAGGATTATGTGCTTAAAATTGCCGTAAAGGATGTAAACGATTACCACGAATTTGTGATGCAACATCTGTCTACCTTTTCCAATGTATCTAATCTGAACAGTAGCTTCATCTTAAAAGAGATTAAAAAAGAGACTGCATTAGAGATTGAGTAAGGTCTTCTGTTTTTCCAGCGGCCAAACCAACACCAACTATTGGGCAGATCAGGGGCTTATCCAAGTTTGCTCCAGGTTTGGCGGGGAAAAGGTACTCATTATCCCGATAAGTTTCGAAGCGGACTCAGATCAGCCCTTGATTTGGTATTTACTTAACCTTAATTAGACATATAGCTTAACAGTACATTATATCGTGCTTATCTGATTCCGCATTTAAGCTGATCCCCTCATTCCGGGGCAAAGTGGCTGTTTTGAATAGGTAGACCATGTTTTCGCCATCATCTTTCTTGAAAATCGGTTTCAGCAAGAGCAGCAGGGTAAAGGCAACTCCTGATCAACCTGTACCATATTGTCTGTATTATTATTTATTAAACTCCGGATAAGGGAAACCCTTTCCGGTTTCGCAAAGCGATTTCAGGCTCCTGAAAAAAAGCGCCCAGTCAAAGCTGCAGCTTGCAAATTCTGGTGTGTATGCTGCCCAGCCATCATGATGAAATAATAAAATACAGCCTTTTTTATGCGCTTCCAGTTCAAAAGTGAGCGTAGTGCCGATCCAGTCCTCAAAGGCTTTTAAGCAGCGCCATTTAACCAGGCTATAAGGCCTGAGTTCCGTTACCTCCATCTCTTTGAAATAATCGGGGCCAAAACCGAACCTCAGTGTGCTTCCGGTTTCCGGCTTTGCAATCGTATCTGGTGTCCACCAGCCAGCCAGCCCTTTCTGTGTGGTGATGGCTTCATAAACTGTTTCTATAGGTACGGTAATCAATAGCCTGTGGTAAATGCTTTTTGTAGCCTGCTGGTCAGGGGTTTCGATAGATTGGCTGGTAACGTCCGCTGTGGTTTCTTTTGGTGTAGGCTTACCTGCGCCTGTTGTAATGAGCATTTTTAAGCTGCCCTGTATGTAATGTGTCCACGCATCGTGGCAAACCTGGTAACATTCATAGGTAGGAACCAGGCCTTTGTGCGTGAATTTTAATGCTGTCTTTCCTCCCTTTTTGGTGAGTTCAAAGGTTACATAGGTGTCTTTCCATTCCGTTTTGTCGGTAGTAAACTTAAAATAGTTATCTAGCACATGCCAGGTTACCCTGGTGTTCATTTCCATGTCCGTAATTTTTATTTTACAGCGATGTACATCCTGGTAATGGTACAAAAACTCATCATTGATTTTGTCAGTAGATCCTTCAATGTTTTCTGACCACCATCCGCGGACGTTATTGATGGCCTTGAATACCTGTTCGGGGGTAGCATCTACGGTAATTTCTGTTGTGAAATCTTCTTGTTTCATCTTTGGGCTTTTTGATATGTAATTGTCAAGTTTTCATTTTGTTAGGTCAAATTTACGAATGGGTTAGGACTTAAGTAGGGTGTAAAATAGACTTTATAAGGGGTTGATTTAGACAGTTGACTTGTTTAACTTTGTCATACAGATCAATAGCTATGAAACACCTCAGTATACTGGTACCGGATGTCCAGGCTGGCCCTAATACCTTATCCTGCATAGTGGGGGCTTACCACATTTTTACTGAGGCCAATAAATATAGGAATCAACATAACCAGCCAGAGGTGTTCAGTATTGAACTGGCCGGGGTAACGGGGCAGTCGAGTTTTGTGAATGGTTTGCTAACCATTATGCCACAGGTGCATGTGGATACGATACACAAAACCGATCTGATTATTATTCCTGCAATTGCGGCGGCTTTTAAAGAAGTGGAAGCGGGCAATGCCGTACTTGTAGATTGGATTCTTAAACAGTATAAAATAGGGGCTGAGGTTGCCAGCATGTGTACCGGCGCGTATATACTGGCTTCGACGGGCTTGCTGGATAAAAAAAGTTGCTCTATTCACTGGAATGCTGCTGCAAATTTCCGAACGCTATTTCCCAAGGTAAACTTAAAAGCTGAAAAACTGATTACAGACGAGGAGGGTATTTATACCAATGGTGGGGGCTACTCGTTTTTGAACCTGTTGATTTATCTGGTTGAAAAATATTACGACCGGCAAACGGCGATTTATTGTTCCAAGATTTTTCAGATTGACATCGACCGGCAAACGCAATCTGATTTTGTCATTTTCAGTGGGCAAAAATCGCATGGAGATGAAGTGATCAGGCAGGCACAGGAGTATATTGAGGAGAATTTTGCAGAGAAGCTTTCTGTTGAACAGCTTTCCAAAAGGTTTACTGTTGGAAGGAGGAATTTTGATCGTCGCTTTATTAAAGCAACAGGTAATACACCCGTAGAATATCAGCAGCGTGTAAAGATTGAGTCTGCAAAAAAGGCATTGGAAACTTCGCGTAAAACGATCAACGAGGTAATGTACGAGGTGGGGTATGCCGATGTAAAGGCATTCCGGGAAGTTTTTCGTAAAATTACCGGAATGTCGCCCCTGGAGTATAAAAGCAAATACAATAAATCCATGGGGAATTTTTAATTTCGTTGCATCGCTTTCGGGCGCAAACGATACATCATGAAAAACACATTGCTAATTGCCTTGTTTACCTTTTTTGCACTTTCTGGCGCAAAATCGCAATCTAAATGGATTCCCGAAAATACCAAAATATTCGGTCTTGGCTATGTAGATCAGTTGCATTCCGAAATTTTGAAGGAAGACCGGGTCCTCAATATTTACCTGCCGGAGGACTATGATCTTAAAAAACGATATCCGGTGATTTACCTGCTGGACGGAGCTGCTGATGAAGATTTTATCCATGTTGTGGGCTTGGTACAATACAACACTTTTTCCTGGATCAGCAGGATTCCGCAGTCGGTAGTGGTAGGCATTGCCAATACCAACAGGCGCAGGGATTTTACTGCGCCTTCTATACGGGAAAGCGATCAAAAGATCATCCCTCAGAATGGGGGAAGTGAAAAATTTATGGCTTTCCTCGAGAAGGAACTTCAGCCATTCATCGAAAAAAAGTACAGGACAAGCTCCGATAAAACCATTATCGGACAGTCTTTAGGCGGCTTGCTGGCAACTGAAATATTGTTCACAAAACCTTCGCTGTTCAATGCCTACATCATTATCAGTCCGAGTTTATGGTGGAAAGACGGCGCTTTGCTAAATGACAATCCCGCGATTTTGAAATCGGATTATGCCATTCCAACCAAAATCTATATCGGTGTAGGTAAGGAGGGTTCTATTGATGGCTCAAAAAATCACATTATGGAAGATGATGCCAGGTTGCTGGCAGATAAAATAAAGAAAGGACAGTCTAAATACCTGAAAGTGTATTTTGATTACCTCCCTGAAGAGGACCATGCCACGGCTGGACATCCGGCATTGTTTAATGCATTCCGTCTTTTATATCCAAAAAAATAATACGGGTTTAAAACAATTTGATTTTTATTGGGTATATTAAGTAACTAATTAACCAATTGTTCAATAAAGACTTTATAATGAAAAATACCCCTCTTTACCTTGCATTTATGGCCTTGCCATTGTTGTTAAGCTGCGGTAGCAATACTAATACCGATCAGAAAGGCGATCTCGCGGATACAGATTCTGTGATCAATAAACAATGTTTTGTTGCTGCCGATGGCAAAGACACCGCAAATCTTGTGGTAAATACCAAAGGGAGCGGAAAGGTAAGCGGCCATCTGACCATTAATTATGCAGAGAAGGGGAAAAATGATGGGGAAATTGAGGGTAAATTTAGTGGTGATACCCTATTCGTTGATTATACCTTTAAAATAGGTGAGACCAACAAGACCGTTTATAAAAATCCGCTTGCTTTACTGAAGAAAGACGGTAAAATGGTGCTTGGCGTTGGACAGATAGAAACCACCATGGGCAGGTCTTATTTTGTAAAGGGCAAACCCATCAGCTTTGACAAAGGCCGGTTTATTTTTAGTTCTGCTGAGTGTAAGGAATAAAGACTTATTTTTTATGTTGCTTTACAGACCAATTGATGCCCTGTTGAAGCAGTTTCCTGAAATTGGGATTTGCAAAGGCTTCCGGCCCATGGCCTAATTGGATAAACAAGACATCAGTGTTGCCGTAGTAGTTGGTCCAGGCAATATACCTGGAACTGCCGGGGTGACTGGTACTCAACAAAGGTTTAATGCCAGGTTGGGTACCAAACTTGCCGTACACCTCATCAAATATTTCAAAATCTTTAATGCCCCTGGTTACAGGATGGCGCTTGTTTTCTATTTTTACCGGAATGGTTACATCATGCTGGTAGGTCGATTGAAATGTATCGCGATTGACGACGGTGGCTTTTTCATAGTATTTTCCGCCAATGATGCGCTGAAATTCATCCCAGTCCTGATAGGAGACCAGTGCATGATGCAGGAATATCATGGCTTTGCCCTTTTGTAACAGCCGCAGGTAGGCCTGCTTTTGCTGTTCGGTAATGCTGTTGTACATATCGTAAAAGACGAGGGCATCATAGCGGGCTACCCCTTCACCGGCAATCAATTCGTTGGCTCTGGGCTGTTCCAGTTTGTCGTAGCTAAAATTTAGGTCGTCAAACATTTGATAAAAAGGTGCCTGCTTAAAGCCATGGCCACCCGTAACAATCAGCAGGTGTGTTTTTTTCTGCGTAAAGGCTGTAACACTGAATAGCCACAATAATAGGGTTAACCTGATCGTCTTCATTATCATTAAATTTTAATGAAGATAAGCTTTCTATTTGTGATTTAACAGAAGGGCGGCCGCTTGCCGGCGCGAAAATTTTGTTTTATAGAATACAAACAATATAGTTGCCAGCAGGCCGATCATTCCGGATAGGCAAACCGCCAGTCGTGGGCCGAAAGCATGTGCTGTCCAGCCGATCAGGAGGCTCCCGATAGGGATCATACCCTGGTAGGCCATTACGTAGTAGCTGATGGCTCTGCCTCTCATTTCGGGAATCGCATGTGTTTGGATATACGTATTGATGGATGAGGTCTGTGCCATCATGCCAAGTCCGCTTAATCCCATAAAGGCAAGCGCTAATGGCAGAATGCCCGACCAGGAAAGCAGCATCAGACTGACGCCAAATATGGCACTGGCGATAATGGTGATCTTCATGATAGGTTTGGCTGATTTTAGGTTGGCCAGATACATGGCCGCAACAACTGAACCTAAGCCGGCTGCACTTTCAAACCAGCTGAAAGTACCGGCATCACCATGAAAAAGATCCTTGGCAAAAATGGGCATCAGGGTGTTGAACGGAATAACAAACAAGCTGCTGATCCCTATCATTACAATCATGCTGCTCAGGTCCTTATCCCCGGAAATGTATCTGAAGCCCTCCTCAAGCTCTGTCCAGATGCTTTTTTGACCATGAGGCAATACCCTGATGTTGAGTTTCATCATCATCAGGCAGGTGAGCACGGGTATATAACTTACAAAATTTCCGATAAAACAAAAATCTTCACCCAGGGTGCTCAGGATTACACCTGCAATGGCCGGGCCCATAATGCGGGCAAGATTGGCCATAGTAGAGTTCAGGGCAATGGCGTTGGGCAGATCATCTTTATCTTCCACCATTTCTACCATCAGGGATTGTCGGCAGGTGACATCAAAGGCGTTGATGATCCCCTGAATAAGGCTTAGGGCAATAATCAGTGGAATGTTATAGAACTTAAAGAATATCAGGAGGGCAAGGGCGCCAGCCTGCAGCATGGAAATGACCTGGGTGATGAGCAGAATTTTATAACGGTTATGCCTGTCTATTAAACTACCCGCGTAGGGCGACAACAAGAGGGAGGGTATTAAGCTTACAAAACCCACCAGTCCGAGCATCATAGCCGAATCTGTTAATCTGTAGACCAACCAGCTTACCGCAGTCTTCTGCATCCATGTGCCAATAAGTGAAATGGATTGTCCGTAAAAGAAGAGTTGAAAATTGCGGTACTTTAATGATCTGAACATAGGTGTCTTTTGTTTTTAATGACGTGCCACAAATTTCGGGATTCGATTTAAATAGATAAAATTGATTGTTTTAATGATATTGATTAGTTTTAACGATTGATAATTGCCGTTATATGGAAATCAGACAAATCAATTATTTCATTAAAGCTGCTGAACTTCTACACTTTACCGAAGCAGCTGCAGCATGCTTTGTTACACAATCTACCTTGTCACAGCAAATCAAGCAACTCGAGGAGGAACTGGGAATGTTGCTGTTTGATAGAATAGGTAAACATGTGAGACTAACAGAAGCCGGAAGTGTTTTTCTCCATCACGCCCGGCAAATCATATTGAGCGTAAACAAATCGAAGCAGGCAGTTTTTGAATTGAATAACCTGGTTATCGGTGAATTGAGAATAGGGGTAACCTCTGCCTTCAGTTCGGTATTGCTACCTGCCCTGGCACCTTTTTCTTCTAAATATCCGGGAATTAAGATCGTTGTCGAATATGGAACAGCAGCGGAATTGGAGCATAAACTGAAGCAGGCCGAACTGGATGTGCTTCTTGCCTTTCATGAGCAGACGGATAGTGATCGGACCAGCCTGGAGATGGAACATCTTTTTTCATCCAGGATAATGATGGTGGTATCTAAGCGTCACCCACTGGCCAACCTTAAAAAGATTTCTCTGGCCAATCTCGCTAAAATAGAACTGTGTTTGCCTAGTAAAGGGTTTAGTTCCAGGGATCTGCTGGATGAGCTATTCCATAAGGCAAACCTTTTACCACTAATAAAGATTGAACTTAACAATATACACTCCCTGCTTTCGCTGGTGGATGAAGGGAACTGGGCTACCATTCTTAACGAGAAGGCCCTTATTACCTGGGAGAACCTGGTGGCCGTCCCGATATCGGGCAAAGAATATTACAAACAGGCCTTTATTTTATGGCAGAAAGGTGGTTACCGCAAAAAATCAGCTACCTTATTTGTGAACGAATTGGTTAAAACCCTGCTCGGATAGCCGGTAATGTTGTTGGTGAATTGCCCCATTCATCATTGAAATAAATGATGTTTTCGGTACTCAGGGCTGATGCATCCTTTAGTTTTATTACTGTGTTATTGTCGCTGGCGCGAACAACCTTCAATGAAGATAGGTTTGCCCCGACAACATCATCCAGAAAAATGGCGTACCTGCTGTCGCGCTTTTCGTAATTGAAAGTACTGTTCTTAACGGTAAGGTTTTTTACATGCCTTGCCCAGATACCATAAGATGGCTGCACCTTAAGGTTGGCAACATTGTACTGCCCTACGCCAAGCTCCGGTGCCAGGTTTGCCGTATCGGCTACCGCATTGCCGCCTTTTACCAATATGTGTACATCATTAAAGCTGATATTGGAGATGTAACCGGTATGCAGGCCGTTGGGCAGTGTAAAATCAAGTCCCCCGTTTACTGTTTCGGTATCTGGGAGTTTATATCCGGCAATGATAGGAGTGGCCTTATCCTGGGTGCCGTTGTAAGCTTTCCAACGTCCGTTTTTTTCCCCATACGAGCTTCCTCCATACACTTCGTAGATATCTATTCCATTAAGGATAATATGCTCTACTTTTCCAATATTTACGTTTTTAATCAGCAGTTCATCGTGCTGTACCCCATTTTCAATAAACTTATACCTGCCAGCAGAAGCTCCAAGAATGCGTGCCCTGTTGGATATGGAAATAAAAAAAGGCGCTCTGGTGCGGTACATTTTAGATCGGGAATGTAGCTTTCCGGTATGTCCGCAGTTCAGGTGAATATCGCTGATATGCGCACCGTCGTTCGTGGAAATGGAGAATCCGGCTTTATTTGCGCCAAGTACATAAATGTTGTCTACACAGATGTCTTTAATGTCATCTGCAGTTTCCGATCCAATCTGGAACAGGTTGCAATTGGTATCCCCTATGATGTTCCTGACCTTGTAATTACGGGCTGGCCGGGTAAAACCCAGGGCGCAGTCAGAGCCTGGCTTAATGATGTCATCAGAGCTTACTTTTGAATAGATATTGGTGGCCGTTACATGATTACAGCCCATAAAGTCGTAAATGTCGCGTGCGTTGGACTGATTTTCTTTAGCGAAATAGGTGTTGTGAACGTTGATGTGGTCTGTGCCGGTTGCAAGCAGTACAAAGTGGCCCGCACGATCAATGTGCAGCATGTTGTCCAGGTTAAACTGCCTGGAGCCATCTTTGCCAATATAATAGGGTTCGTCCTTTTCGGGGTCATACCATAGATCCTCAGCGCGGTAAAGACCGCCAATTTCCAGGTTGGTGCAAAGTTTCAGGCTGAACATTTTATCTGCCCGGTTGTCAGGTGCATTGTTCATGACCTTATCACTCGTCACCAGATTTCCATTTCCGGTGATCAACCCATTGCCTATAATTTTTATGTTGTCCAGTCTTTCTCCAAAAAACATAGCGTTCCGGAAGTAGTGGTGCCCAACATCCTGTTTGGTCAGATAGTTTTCCGGATCAGCATAGGGCCCCGCATCCGTGGGTGAAAGCCCGGAGCGGTATTTTTTATCACTAAACCAGGTTGATTCTGGTGCATTAGCACCTTTAATGGCCCTGATGGTGGCCTCTTTGGCTACAAAAAGATAAACGTTGCTTTTCAGATGAACAGTTCTTACGTTATAGATACCCGGACTAAAAAGCAGTGTGCCCCCGCCCATTTCATTTAATGAGGCTATGGCCGCATTTATTCCCGCTGTCTCGTCCTCTTTACCATCGCCCTTCAGGCCAAAACCTTTCACGTCCATTTTCCCTGAAAAGTACTTCAGCACATTGGAAAAACCTTTATTTGGTCCTGCTGCTACCCTCAGTTTAAAATGGTACATTTTATTGCTTTCCAGACCTGTAACAGTAGCCTTTGAATTTTTAGGATCTATATCAGTCTTTGCAACCTTCCAGGTTTGGCCATTATCGGAGGATTGCATTAACGCCAATTTACTGATATTGTCGTTAGCGCCCCAGGTAAAATTGACAGTGGTATAGTTTTCAGGAATATCCTTATATTGAAGATCTTTATGCAATATGCGTTCAAAATCGCTCACTTGATTGGTAACAGTGAGTACAGCCGTTTCTGCACCGATGCCGGCACTATGTAAAATTTCTGGTTTTGAGGTGGTGTAATCAGCTTTAAAGGAATATAAACCGGCTTTATCCAGTTTTACATCGCTGATGACAACCTTCAGATCGTGTCCGTTGGATGGCCTGAAATCAAGATTGCCAAAGGCAAGGACCGTACTACCATTATTCTGTTTCATGATGCGTGCATTACCTACTTTTGAGTAAGAATAATTCCCTCCTACGCGACCAATGGATTGAGATGACAGGTCTTTTAACTTTACATCACCGCGTCCAATCACATTTACCGTCGTATTGTCCATCGTTGCATTTATCCCTGCAGGTAAAAATATCCTGACGGTCGCATCAGGTGTTCGTTGTCCCGCACTGAAATAAAGTGTTAGTTTGCCTTTGCTGTTTACAGTGGCTTGCTGGTGTTGCAGACTGAGCTGTCCACCTACAGCCATAGGTTTTAACAGGATAAAATATTTTTTGCTGTGCTGTCCATCGGCAGAAGTGACGGTGAGTTGATCGCCGCTGAGTAGGGGCCCATCTGATTTAATATTGCCCTTCTTATCGGTTACGCTATATTTTTGCGATGATCCATCTTTTGAGCGAATCTGCTGTGGGAGTTGCTGCACATCAATTGTGGTAGCAACCAATCCTTTGTCTTCAGGTGTATCCACCGTAAAGCAGTAAGTGGTTCCGGAAACGAGCACAAGTGTATCATTTGTAATCCTTACAATATGGGTTGCGTTTTTGCTGATCTCTATAGTTGTAACGGGGTTTGTTGTGGAATTGGCGATAGCTGAACAGATGGCCATACACATCAGCAGTATAAAAAATAAAGATTTTAGCCTGGTCATAAGCATACAAATGGTTTTTAAAAATCGGCATTAAATAGTAAATTTTTATGGCTAGATATTCAGCTATTCTGGCTTTTATTGCTTTGACCTTTAGCTGTTTTGGACAGCATTTACATAAAAATTACATCTAAGTAATGTCCAAAAACCTATATTTACTGATGATGAAGAAGATTCTTTCTATTGACGGCGGCGGAATAAGGGGAGTGATACCCGGGATGATATTGGTAGCGCTTGAAGAGAAATTAAAGCGCGAAAGTAAAAACCCGGATGCTGCTATTGTCGATTATTTTGATTTTTTTGCGGGCACCAGTACGGGTGGAATTCTTACCTGTTTGTTGTTATGCCCCTCGGAAGAAAATCCGGCAAGGCCCCGTTTCTCTGCCCGTGAGGCACTTGATCTGTACCTTAAGCATGGGAATGAGATTTTTAAAATGAGTTTTTTTAAACGAATAAGGGCAAAATTCGGCCTTGCGGGCGAGCGGTACAACAGTGCGATTTTTGAGGGAGTGTTAAAAAATTACTTTCAGGATACGCGGCTTAGTCAACTCATCAAGCCCTGTATCATTAGTGCCTATAATATTGAACTGCGGAAAACACACTTCTTCAGGCAGCAGAGTGCCATTGCAAGAGGTGACGCCCGGGACTTTTACCTGAGGGACGTGTGCCGTGCCACTTCTGCCGCGCCTACCTATTTCAGCGTTGCTGAGATCCATTCAATGGCTAATGTCCGTTATCCTTTGCTGGATGGAGGAGTGTTTGCGACCAATCCGGCTTTAAGCGGATTGATTGAAGTAACCAAAGCATTTAACCAGACCCGGATTAATGATATTTTATTGGTTTCACTAGGAACGGGGCGTTCGCGCAGGTCATATGATTATGAGCACTTTAAAAAAAGCAGTGCTATGGCCATTGTGCCTGCAATTCTGGATATCATGATGAGCGGTGTCGCAGAAACGAGTGATTTCTTTCTACAGCAACTGTTCCATTCGGCCGGGAAGGCAGAAAACTATATCCGCATCGAGCCAAATAGCCTTGAAAGTATTAAAGAGGGCCTGGATGCTGCCAATCCGGCAAATATAGAAAAGCTGGTGGCCTTGGGCGACAGGACGGTTAGCGAAAATGAAGCCCGCTTAACTCTGCTGGCAAGATTGCTTATCGCCGAGCATAAGCAGGGGGCCACCAAACCCTGGGATTTCCTCAAAGCAGTACGATCGCTGGGCTCCTTTTAAGGCTTGCCCGATTTGTAGCATGTTTTTTGTCATTGTAAAATGTGAAGGTTAAAATACGATTCGCATAAAGGCGTTTCATAATGAAGAAAGATGAATGCTATACCCCGTAAAAGTTTTTTCAAGGCCGTTAAAGGAAAGATCATCATTGCCCTGTTGCTTGCATGCTTTGCTTTGTTTATGGCCTGGGGGGTAAGCAAAGTAGCCTTTAAAGAGATGTTAACAACCGTTGAGAACATCTCTGCACCCAGCGAAAGGCTCAGGATTGTAAATGCCATATCCAGGAAAATCAGCAGCCTGGATCAGCTTCAAAAAAAACAGGCTTTTAATGATCCCGGTAATTATGGCAAACTTTTTAAGGAATCAAGACAATTAAGACTGGTGTTGGATACACTGGGTAGGCTTTACCGGGATGACTCTTTACAACTTGCGCGCATTTTAACCATTAAAAAATTACTTACCGAAAGAGATAAGCAGTTTATAAACTATCTTAAAGTTAGAGAACGCCTGGTAAATAATAAAGCTTTCTCGGCCCAGGTTAAGAACCTGAATTTACTTGTTTCTAAAGGCTCGGAACCAACCGACAGCACGATCGTCGCCACTGAAGAGAAAACTTCTACAACGACCATCTATCCGACAGAAGAACGGCCAAGAAGTTTTCTCAGCAAAATTTTTGGACGCAGAAAGAACAATGACAATTCTTTTAAGATTGTCAATGAAGAGAAGGTAAAACGGGATACCATAGCTTTGTCTGCAGAGGAACGCATGGCCAGAAACCTGGGTGAGTCTTTGAAGGTGATTGAAAAGGAACAACGCATTAAGAATACCAGTTTTTTAAACCGGGAGGCTATGCTTGCCAATGCAAATAACCAGCTGATCAGTCAGATGCTGGATGTATTACGCAAAGTGGAAAGCGAGGTGGTCGCTCAGATAGAGTTGAATGGTATGCAGGCAAAAAACGTGGTAAACACAGGGATAAATACCATTAGTGTCATTATGCTTGTGTTTTTTTTGCTTACCGTATTGCTGCTGTATTTCATTCTAACCGATATTACAAGAAGCAATCAGTATCGGAACGAACTGGAACAGGCAAAAGACGAAGCGGAATATCACAGCATGGCCAAGCAGCGCTTCCTTTCTAATATGAGCCATGAAATCAGGACCCCGTTGCAATCTATTATCGGCTATTCAGAATTGATTAGAAAGCAGGATCGCCCGCAAAAAAAGGATGTCGATGCAATTTACCATTCCTCAGAACACTTGCTGCAGATTGTGAATGAAGTACTGGATTACAACAGGATCATCTCCGGCAGGTTTACCTTTTCAGAAAAGGTTTTTCACATGGAGCAGCTGCTGGAGGAGGTTATTTCGGTAATCCGGCCCCAGGCAGAATCGAAGTCGTTGGAATTGTGTACTGATTTTGTGCTTGACGGGCAAAAATATATGAAAGGGGATCCTTTCCGGTTGAAACAGATCCTTTACAACCTGCTTGGCAATGCCATCAAATTTACTCCGGCGGGAAAGGTTACCCTGTCCGTTTTTTATAAGCGTCAGGGAGAACGTTTGCATTTCAGCTTCATGGTTAAAGATACCGGGGTAGGGCTTACAGAAGCAGAGAGTAGGCTCATTTTCAATGAGTTTGAGCAGGTTGATGGTGATGAAAATGAAGAGGTGAACAAGACAGGCGCAGGCTTAGGGCTTACGATCATTAAGGCACTCATTGAGAACCAGGGGGGAAGAATTTATGTTAAAAGCAAAAAGAATGAAGGAAGTGTATTTACTGTTTACCTGACATTTACCATTGCCGAAGCGCCGGAATATGAAACGGCAGATGTTTTAAAACCGGTATACAAGGATAAGGTATGGATTGTTGATGATGACCAGCTGATCCTGGATCTTTGTGAGTTGATTCTTCAACAACACGAAATTACTGCCCGTTTTTTTAATTCACCTTCCCAGCTGTTGAATGCCGAATGGGACATGAACGTGAAATACATACTTATGGATATGCGCATGCCTGAAATGACAGGTATAAAGCTCTGTAAGTTAATGAGGGAACGAGTAGGCAATGGCGTAAAGATCTTTGCGATGACGGCACAGGTTCTGCCAGATGAGAGGGAGTTTCTTCTCGGTAACGGGTTCGATGGTATGTTGATGAAGCCTTTTAAGGAAAATGAGTTTTTAGCTGTGTTTCAGCAGAAAGACGAATCGCTACAAGCGTCAGGAATAGAGCTTGACCTCCGCGGATTAAAGAAAATGACCTTTGACGATGAAGTCCAGCTAAACAGGATATTGCTGCGGTTTTCTGAAGACTGTCTGGCAGACAGTGAAGCGGTAAGGGAGGCCTTAACAAATGATGATAAAGCTACCTTAAGCCTGATCATCCATCGCCTTGCTGGTAGGATTGCCCAGATCGGGTCAAAGAAACTGGCAGCTGAATTCCGGCTGATGGAAATCGCACTTTCAGGAGATGAGGCCGTAGATCTGCACCAGAAAAACAAGGTGCTTGGGTTATTACAGCAACTGAATCAGCTATTGAGCTTGGTAAAGCAGCAAGCATCAGCTTATTCTATATCGTAGCGCTCCATTTTGCTATATAAAGTTTTCCGGTCGATATTCAGGAGCTTAGCGGCCTTAGATTTATTGTATTTAACTTTTACAAGGGTTTCAATAATGATGGCCTTTTCGTTAATTTCATTGATTGCTTTCAGATCAGATGTTTGCGGTCGTGGGGCTTGATTTACAGAAATGATCATCTCTTCAGGCAGGGAGTCAAGTTCTGCAGTTTCCCCCGGGGTCAATAGTACCATGCGCTTGATTACATTTTTTAATTCACGCAGGTTTCCGGGCCAGTCGTATTGCAATAACAGCTCCTTAGCTTCCGCAGAGATGTTCTTTACATTCCTGTCCAACTCTTCGTTGGAAAGATTTATGAAATGACTAATGAAAAGTTCGATGTCTTTCCCTCTTTCTCTCAGGGCAGGGAGTTGAATCTTGAATTCGTTGAGCCGATGGTAAAGGTCTTCCCTAAAGGTGCCGTTAGCGACACTGTTTTTTAGGTCGTCGTTAGTAGCAGTAATGATTCTGACATTTACTTTAACTGTTTTTGTACTGCCCAGGGGTTGCACGGTTCTTTCCTGTAAGGCCCTCAGCATTTTTACCTGAACTTCATAGCTGAGATTTCCAACTTCATCAAGGAACAATGTCCCGCCATCTGCAGCTTCAAATTGTCCTTTTTTATCAGTAAGGGCTCCGGTAAATGCTCCTTTTGCATGGCCAAACAATTCGCTGGCAGCCAGTTCTTTAGACAGGGCACCACAATCTATGGCAACAAAGGGTTTATTGCTCCGTTTGCTTTGCATGTGCAATGCCCGGGCGGCATATTCCTTTCCGGTGCCGCTCTCTCCCTGGATAATTACCGACATGTCGGTGGGTGCAACAAGATTAATGTGTTCATATAACTTGTCTGCCGTTGCGCTTTTGCCCTTTATGGCATCGTTGTGTTCTATTGGCCTGCTCGTATGGCCCTTTTCTTTTTTACCCAGGGCATTTTTGATGATCATCAGTAGTTCATCGGGATTAACAGGTTTGGTAATGTAATCGAAAGCGCCCAATTGTATCGACTTCACTGCAGTCCTGACATCGTTAAAGCTGGTCATGATAATTACCGGCTGTTGCATTCCTTGTTCAAGGAGATGAGCAAGAATATCCAATCCTGTTCCGTCAGGCAAGCGATAATCTATCAGTAAAAGATCAAAGCCCAGTTGCCCGATTATCTTAAAAGTTTTCTTTACATCATTCACAACATGCGGCTCATGACCATGTTTGGTCAGAAAGCCTTCAAGGACTTGGGAAAAAGTGGAATCGTCTTCAATGATCAGTATTTTTGCCATAGGGATTTTCGCTGTAGATATAGCAAAAATACAAAAGCCGGAACGAAATCCGGCTTCTGCAAAGGTGAAATTGTTATTATTATTAGGGATATAGGGCTATTCTATCACTACGCCGTCTTTACCTATTTTTAAAGAGGCTGTTTCTTCTTGTTTTTTAACATCTACCTGATAATATTCCGATTTATCAGCTTTTGTTACCAAAAATGCTGCGGTAGGAACCCATTCTTTATATTTATCTGACGCTAATGTGGTTTTTACTGCATCAGGAAGGTCCTTAACTTCAACAGGTGTTTTAGTTACACTGTCTTGTTGAGCGGTAATTGCAACCGGAACTTTAATGTCATTCGCTTTAACTGTTGTTAATCCTGCAAAAGCAAGGATGGCTGCTGATAAAATGATCTTTTTCATAATTATAATTTTAAATTTTTGTTCTGATTAATTACGGTTAGATATAGTACATAATGATGCCATAAATTTGTTTTTTGTATAAATAGCTCTTAACTAGTTGTTTAATGTGTTTTGCGTTTTTTAATGTTGTTGACTTATTCCACAATATGTAGCCATAGTATTCATAAAATATTTTAGGGAATAAAGGCAGCCAAAACATCCAAACATGAGGTATACCTGAACTGAGGACAGATTGTAAAGCGAAACCTTTATAAATACATAAATCTTTTCTTAGCTTTGCTAGTATGCTGTCTAAGAAAACAAAATATGCAATAAAGGCACTGGTTGCTCTTGGCAAAAACAGAGAAAATCCTCCAATGCAAATAGTGAGGCTGGCAGAGCAGGAAATGATACCTAGAAAATTTCTGGAACAGATCCTGCTGGATATGCGTAATGCGGGTTATTTGTATAGCAAAAAAGGAGCGGGTGGAGGATATAGCTTAAATAAAGATCCGAACGACATTTACCTGGCGGATATCCTTCGGATTACCGACGGGCCTATTGCGATGGTTCCTTGCGCAAGCCTTAAGTTTTACCGCAAATGCGATGAATGCCATGACGAAGTGACCTGCGGAATCCGCAAAACTTTTATAGATGTAAGAGATGCCACACTGAAAGTACTCGCGCAGACTTCAATCGCAGACGTAATTGCCAGGGAAACGGATGATAAAGTAGTTCATTAAAATTTACAGGTAATTTTTTTGATATTAAAACCAGGGTATAGCCCTGGTTTTCTGTTTGTGGTGAGATTGACCTATAACCTATTGTAATCTTGGTCTTATAATTGATTAACTTTGATCAAAATTTAATATATATGAATAAGAATAAAATGAATTTTTTCTGCAGCAGGGGGGTATATCTGGGGTTGCTAACAGCGTTGCCGTTTATATCATTTGCCCAGAAACCAAACTGGCAAAACCTTGATTTAAAAGCAGATTCTACATTTGGCATAAGTACTGAAAAAGCTTATAACGAATTGCTCAAAGGTAAAAAATCTGTTCCTGTAATAGTGGCTGTATTGGATGGAGGCGTAGATATCGCACATGAAGACTTAAAAGCCCTGATCTGGGTAAATAAAAAAGAAAAAGCGGGCAACGGTAAAGACGATGACAAAAACGGTTATGTAGACGATATAAATGGGTGGAATTTTTTAGGCTCATCAAAGGGTTCCGTTAATTACGAAACCCTGGAACTTACGCGTTTGGTAAAAAGGGACAATGCCAGATTTGGCAATGCTGATGCTACTTCGGTAAAAGCGAGTGACCTTACTGCATTTGAAACCTATCAAAAAAATAAAGCTGCTTTGGAACAGGAACTTGCAGAAGCAAAGACTGGTCTGGAGCGCTTCTCAGGAATAAAATTGGCTATTGATGCGGTAGTAAAGAAAATTGGTAAGGAAAATCCTACGGTAGCTGATTTTCAGGCTTTCAAACCTGAAAATGATATGGAAACCAATATCCAACGGATTATGGTTAGCCAATTAAAGAACAGTAGCTATGAAGAATTTTACAATAGCCAGATCCTGCCCGGTTTTGAACATTTTAAAAATCAGGTCGAATATAACTTAAATGTTGATTATGATCCACGTGCTATTGTTGGGGATGATCCTAACAACAGTAAGGAACGTTTTTATGGGAACAATGATGTAACTGGTCCGGATGCTAAGCACGGGTCTCATGTTGCAGGTATTATTGGTGCGGTACGGACAAATGATATTGGCATCAAGGGTGTTGCAGATAATGTAGTCATTATGGGGGTGCGCAGTACACCAAATGGTGACGAGCGCGATAAGGATGTGGCCAATTCCATTCGTTACGCTGTGGACAATGGAGCCAAAGTAATCAACATGAGTTTTGGAAAATCTTATTCCTGGGATAAAGCCATTGTTGATGAAGCTGTGAAGTACGCAGTTTCTAAAGATGTTTTGCTGGTCCACGCTGCTGGTAACGACAATAAAGACCTGGAGGTTGAGCCTAATTTTCCTGATCCTGACTATGTAGGTGGGGGTAAGGCTGCTTCCTGGATTACGGTTGGCGCTTCAGGCTGGACAAATGACGGAAAGATCAAGGCCAATTTTTCCAACTATGGTAAAACCAAAGTGGATGTTTTTGCACCTGGTGTAAACATCAATTCAACTGTTCCCGGATCAAAGTATGAAAAGTTGAATGGAACAAGTATGGCGGCTCCTGTTGTTGCCGGTTTAGCTGCGTTGATCCGCTCCTACTATCCGAAATTAACTGCTTTGCAGGTTAAGGATATCATTATGAAATCGGTGGTGAAAGTAGATCAATCGGTAGAGGTTGAAAGTGAATCAGGAGTGAAGACAATTCCTTTCGCAGATCTATGTGTAACCGGCGGAATTGTAAATGCCTATAATGCATTACAACTTGCAGCCGGATATAAAAAATAGTAGTAAGGCTAACTGATAAAAAGATCCCTTGACAAACTCAAGGGGTCTTTTTATGTTAATGATGTTTGAAATCTGTGAATTCCTTTGGAAGTGTGAACAGGGTAGTGGGAATATTTTTCTCCTCCATAAAGCAAAGCCTCTCGTACTTGTACTCATTTACCTTGGCAATGTAATTCAGGTCGGAATAGACAGATATGATCAGATTGTACATCAACAGGCAGTTTAAGTTTAGATCATTTCTTTTAAACAATTGTATGCATTCTTCGCAATACTGACACGCTTTGGTATATTCTCCCTTATTTTTAAGCTGGTAGGCCTGGGTCATTTTTAGGAGAGACTCGGCATATTGCGTGACTTTAAAACGCGATTTGTGTTCATGCAGGGTAGAAAGAATCCTCTCAAGCCGATCGGCTTCTTTGCCGGGGTGAGACTGGGCAAGTGATAGGGCCTTAAGGTTCATGATCAAAATGGTAAATGCAGACCTTTTCGAAAACTCAGCCGGATGTAATTTGATGATGGTATCGATCAATTGAATGCTTCCTTCCTCAGATCCATAAAATATATTTAACGTTATGGTCAATAGATAAATGATTCCTTGTCTGGTGTCAAGTGTGATTCCAGGCTTAAAAAATGGGTACTTAAAAGTCTCCAGTCCCGTAATCAGTTCATTTCTTTCGACGGGCTTGCCGGTTATTTTTGAATGCGCAAGCAAGGTGATTTCGTAAGGGTCTACCTGCCAGCCAGAGGCATCAAAACCTTCAAGCAACTGTAGCCGGGTGCTTATTGCAGATTGATTCAGGCTTTGAATGTCCATTATGGCAAGAATCGCCTGGTAGGTTAAAGTATGTTTTTCTGAATCTGCAATCTCCAGTAAAACACTTATGGCCTCTTTGTACCCTGAATCCACAAAATCAAAATTGATCAATTCGCTGATAATGGTTTCGTGCAAATCATGCTCTTTCAGCAGCTGCACCGTGTCGGTACTGTACCGCGCCCGATATTTTAGATTTTCGGCAATGAACAGGATTAAATAGCCATGCTCGAAATGGTTTAAAGGTAGATGGAATACATTGGCAAGGGATTTCAGGTCTCCGATCCGGACGATGAAACGTATGGTCCATTGCAGGAGCTGGAACCGGACTGCATCAGTTTCATATTCAGTCTGTATGTACTGGAAAAATTCCCTGTCGACTTGCAAATGGAATTTCTCAAGCAATTCAATGAATAGAAAATATTCAAATATATGCGGATGAATAAACCTGACAAACTCTCTTGGATGATAGTCTTCGTAACGTTTTTCTTCCATAAGAATCCCATCCGATAGCAGTTCCATATAAGCATTTTTAAAGGCAGACAGCTCAGCAATGAGATTGTCTTTTGGAACTGAATTTCCTTTTTTTCCATAGCTGGTAAGCTGTATGACTTTTTTCAGGAACAGGATTTTTTCAGTATAGTAATTAGAACGGTAGATATTCTCCTGTATGAACCGTGATATCAGCTCGTGAAAAGTAATATTGGTAGAGTAGTTGAAGTCTGGGTCCTCTTCCCGAAGCTGGTAGTATAGCTGTATATGGAAAGGGAATTTTAATTGGACTTTTAGTTTTGGATTAATTTCTCTGATATCAATTCCATCTATCTTTGATATAATAAGGTCTACTTCTTTTTCCGTAAGAGAGGGGACATTAGATACGTCAGTCACATTGAAGTAGTTTCCCGGGAACCATTTTGTTTTCAGATAAGCAGAATGCCTAATGAGCTCATAGAACCTGATCCAGGTGGTAGAGCGCATCCCCATTACCAGTTTAATGGAGTCCATATTTTCTATAGCACAAAGAAAATTGATGATACTGTCGAACAGCTGTTTTTTCAGGTCCTTCTTGAGATTAAGCTCAGAGAAGCCATCAAGAAAGATGACAAACTTTCCGCCGGATTGAGCATAGTTATTATCAATAAAATTGATAAGATTTTCTTTTTTTGAAATGTTAAGTAGTAATTTGAGTTGATCCTCAAAATTTAGAGAAGCTTGTTCAGCATTAAAGAAGCTATATGCCTGGATGAACAAAATGGTAGAGTCTTTGTAGTTTGGGGCGTTGTCAGCAAGTACTTTTTCGGCGAGGTGACTGAGCAGGATGGTTTTGCCATATCCTGGCTGAGAGATGAAAGCTGTAAAGCTATGTTTGCTCTTAAAAAAATCGTTAAAGTCGTGTTCAGCGAACTTTCTGCTGATGGTCATGTTATAGGGCATGCCTGAACGGTTTTTTACACCCTTCAATGTGAAGTCAGTGATCTTGTTCACCTTATTTCTAATTGCTGTCCAGCTTAATGGTGTGTTTTCTGCATTGATGTTTATTGCTGAGGGCCAGTTTTCCAGGCTTTCTCCACTCACATATTCAGATAAGGTGGTGATGGTGAATTTAGAGAAATTATGTTTTACAACTGCAAAGCCAAATAACCTTTTAATGGTAGTTTCACTAACGTTCTTATTTAAAGTCTTGCTGATTTCAATGGATATCCTTTTGCAATCAGCCGGAGTAATTGTTCTAATTCCTGTCTTAATTAGAATTAATCCTTTGAGTTCATTTAAGATAGATATTTCATCCATACACTTTGTAAGTGAGCGTTAAATATTTCAACTAAACGAATATAATGCTTTAGTAAGAATAATGAACACCGATAATTTTGATAAAAAATGAATAAAAAAGATAACAAAAGGCCAAAAACCTAGCCTACAGGGCTTTATTGGGCTATAACACGATTTCGGGGGATGTTTGGGATTGTGAAAATGAACAAAATGAACAAAAATAAGCAGTAGGGTGTTCCTGAATGAACAATTCGAACGGAGAATGGGATGCAATCTATGACTAAAATTGTAGCAGTAAATCTAATAATCTCAATCCCTCTCCTATGAAAAGGACATCTACACCGTTAGAATTGTTTAAAAAATCCATCTTTCTTCTCATTGGCCTTCTATCTATAACGATCTTAAATTCAAAATCGTATGGGCAGGCAAGAAGCTATGCAACAGTAGCGCCTTCAAGCGGACTTGTTGCGTATTATACCGTACTTGGCAACCCTACTGTGGAAAACAATCCGGGGTCGGCTGCCGGTGAGGTGCTTGATCCAGGCAACGCCGCTGACGGAACACCAAGTTTTGCCACGTTAACCTGCAAATACAATAACATCCTTGGCCTTATCAAGGCAGAGGGGGAGGCTTGGTTACAGGTAAAGTATCCCAGTCCTGTTGCAGCAGGTAAAACCAGCTACATCAGGTTTGATGCGCCAACAACCGGTGGTGGCCTTAATCTCGACCTGCTACAGATCGTGGGTGACCTGACAGGATTGCTAAAGAAGGATTTGGTTAAGTTAGATGTATATTCAGGTGCAGCGGCCGGTGATGCAAATAGCGGGACGCTTGTGAATGCGGCGAATGTAAGTGCTGCTGTAGTAAAAGACGCTGCAGGTAATAACTATTTTGCAGTTACCTCCACCGTTGGATACAACTCCATACGTATAAGATTAAGGTTTCAGGGTAATTTGCTTGGACTTGCTTTAGGGTCATCGCTGAGCATGAAGGTTTATGACACTTTTAGTGTAGCTGCCGAGAATTGTGCACCTGCTATATATGCAACTACGGGAGAGTCGACAGGAGTCAATGTTACTTTGACCGAACTGGTTAAAACACCTCAAAATGCGATTGACAATAATATGGCTACTTCGTCTCAGCTTCAGGCGGGTGTTGTAGGTCTTGGATCAACCATTTCTCAGACTATATATTTAAACGGGCTTTCAACTGCCGATGACTACGCGAAGGTAGTCTTGTCGGTACCGGCAAGCGTGCTGAATGTAAATCTTTTTAATACAGTTACAGTACAGGGCTATAATGGCAATTCACCCGTCGGCGTGCCAAGTCCCATCAGCAGTTTACTTACGTTGGACCTGCTGGGTTTACTGGCAAACACTACAGTTACGCCTGTCTTCTTTAAACCCGGAGCACCATTTGATCGTGTTAAGATCAGCATAGACAATACCCTGGCTGTAGGGGGTAATATTTTATCAGGCGGATTAAACATCCATGAAGTGCAACGTACGGTGGAAAGGCCTTCTTTCGCAGGCTTAACCGGTGGGGCTCTGGCGGTATGTGGCAGCCAGGTTTCGCTGTCTGTTAATAATCCAAATGCAGGTTTTACTTATAACTGGTACCGGCAAACAGGGGCCGCTCCACGTGTATTGCTGGCCAGCGGTACAGGATCTTCCTTTTCTGAATCGAATATCCCACAGGGACAATATACTTATTATGTGTCTGCCCAAAAAGCAGGCTGTATTGGTGAATCGGATGCAGATGTGGCTGTCGTAAATGTTACTGCAACGCCAACGGTTCCTGTTGTTTCCGCACCGCAGATCTGTGCGGGATCTCCGGCTGTTTTAACGGTTACAAATGCGGTAGCAGGACAAACTTACCAGTGGTATACGGCTGCAGCGGGGGGAACAGCCGTTGGCACTGGTACTATTTTTACATCAGCCGCACCTTTAACCGCAAATACATCTTATTTTGTTGAAGCAGTAAACGGACCATGTGTGAGTGCAAGTAGGGTTGAAGTTCCGGTGACTGTTAATCCTATTCCGGCCGATGCGCAGGTTTCGACAAACAGTATTACCATTATTGCCGGACAAACAGTTACCCTGGAAGCTGTAGCGCCGGTGGGAAGCACGGTTAGTTGGTTTACTGTTGCTAATGGGGGTACGCCCATTGCATCAGGCCCCAGCTATACCACAGGTCCTATCAATGCCAGTACTACTTATTATGTAGGAACACAAAGTGCAAGTGGCTGTCCAAGTGCAAGCAGGGTTGCAGTTACCATTACGGTAACGGGTGTATCTACAGGAGTTAGCTGTAACGCCGCCAATAGTCAGGAGAGTGGCGTAAACGGACTTGCATGTCTGGTTTGTGCGGTCAACAATCCAACTGGAGCGGTAGATAACGATCCCGCAACTTTTTCTACTATCAACCTTGGTGTAGGGGTAGGTGCAACAGGTTATCAGCGTTTGATCTTCCCTGGTGCAGGATTGGCAACAGATAGTATCCGCCTGGACATGAATATACCGGCTGGTTTACTGGATGCTACAGTTTTAAGTGGCATTACAGTGAATGTAATGAACGGAAATACAATCGTTAAAACCTATCAGCTAAACAACGCGCTGATCAATTTAAGGCTTTTAAGTGGTAACCGGTTTAAGGCAACTTTACCTGCTGGTGCTGCATATGATCGTGTAGAAGTGCGTTTTGGTGGAACAGTAGCCGCATTAAGCAGTGTAGAAATTTATGGGGCAGAGGTAATTTACCCTAACCCGACCATTGCACAGGGGGGACTGGCTGTATGCTACAATACCAATACTACTTTAAATGCCACTCCAAACGGAGGAACATCATTAAAATGGTATTCCGCACCAACAGGTGGTACTTTGTTGGCTACCGGAAATACTTTTACCACCACTACACCACTAACAGGGAATACTACATTTTACCTGGAAGTAAGTAAAGGTAGCTGTGCCAATGCAGAGCGTGTACCGGTACAGGTAACTGTAAATCCTCAGATCGTACTTGCAGCTACAACATTGAGCAATGCAACGATAGCATCTGCTTATTCCAAACAAATTACGCCTGCAACAGGCGGAACCCCTGCATATACCTATGCACTTGCAGCCGGAAGCAACTTGCCTGCCGGACTGACCTTATCGGCTGATGGCACCATCGCCGGTACGCCGACTGCAGCCGCAGGCGATTTTAATTTTTCAATAACCGCTACAGACAGCAAAGGCTGTTCGGTTACTACGGCGTATACCTTAAAGGTGACCCCTGAAATGGCACTTCCGGCAATGGCGCTGCCAAACGGAACAGTAGGTGTAATTTATCCTACACAGGTTATTCCCGCAGCTACAGGGGGAACTACTCCATATACTTATACTGCTTCTAATCTTCCTCCGGGGCTTACCTTCGATCCGGCAACAAGGGAGATTAAAGGTGCGCCTACACAAAAAGGCACTTACCCGGTGCACGTTACAGCAACGGACCTCAACGGTAACAGTATCACCAGGGATTATACTATTGTGGTGAGAGATCCACTGCTGCTACCTGCTGCTACCTTGGCTAATGGTACTGTAAATATGTTATATCCAACCCAGATTATTCCTGTTGCTACCGGTGGAAGCGGTTCTTATACCTATTCGGCAAGCGGACTTCCTCCGGGATTGACCTTCGATCCGGCAACAAGGGAGATTAAAGGTACACCTACACAGGCTGGTACATTTACAGTTCCGGTACAGGTTAATGATACAGAAGGAAATAAGATCACTACCAATTACACCATCGTGGTTGGAAACCCACTGGTACTCGCTGCAAAAACGTTGGCCGACGGAACAGTAGGAACAATTTATGCGACAGAAACCATCCCAGCTGCAACAGGAGGTACAGGACCTTATGTTTACGAGGCAACAAACCTACCTCCGGGTTTAAGCTTTAATCCGGCCACACGCCAGATTGCGGGCACGCCCACCCAATCGGGGTCATATAATGTTGGTGTTAAGGTAACAGATGCAAACAATGCTACTGCCAACCAGATCTATGTCATTAAAGTAAACGGAGAACTCAATCTTCCATCGGCTACATTGCCAAATGGGTTGGTGGGTACAGCATACCCTGCACAAACGTTGCCTGCAGTAATCGGCGGAACCGCCCCTTATACTTATGCAATTGCAGGTTTGCCTCCGGGTTTAACTTTTACTCCTGCAACACGTGAAATTAAAGGTACTCCGTTATCGGGGGGGACATTTACGGTAACCATGACTGCATCTGATAGCAATGGTTTAACGACTTCTACTGATTATACCATTGTAGTGAATGTTGCTGCACCGGTTGTGAATGCCGTTGTGATCTGCAGTGGAACGGCAGCTACTTTGTCGGTATCAAATGCTCAGGCGGGTGTTACGTATAACTGGTATGCAGCAACAGGTAGCACCGCTATATTTACAGGGACCACCTATACTACCACTGCACTTAACGCCAGTACAACCTATTATGCTGAAGCTGTATCGGGAACTGCGGTAAGTAACAGGACCCCGGTTAATGTTACGGTAAATGCCAGCCCTAACGCGGCTACGGTGATTACTGCCAATGAAACCATCACTGCTGGCCAGACCGCTACATTGTTGGTGAGTGCCGATGCAGGCAATACCGTAAAATGGTATACCGCTCCAACAGGCGGCGCTTCGTTCTTTAGCGGAACAAGTTATACCACCCCGGCATTAAATGCCACTACTACCTATTATGTAGAAACAGAGAACGCATCCGGCTGCGTAAGCCCAACAAGAGCTGCAGTTACTGTAACGGTAACCAATGGCCCGGCCAATCCAAACTGTAATGCTGCGGTAAGTCAGCAGTCGGGTATAGACGGCATTTGCCTGCTTTGCTCTGTTCAGGATCCCGGCAATTCAGTCGACGCTGATCCGAATAACTTTACCAAAATTAACCTGGCTGTAGGTGTAGGTTCTACAGGATATCAACGCCTGATATTTGCTGGTCCGGGTGCTGCAACAGACAGCATCAGGCTGGATCTGGCAACACCGGTTGGCCTTGCAGACTTAAGCTTACTAGGTAATATTACGGTAACGGTAATGAACGGAAATACTGTGATAGGTACCTATCCGTTAAATTCATCTGTTCTGGATCTTAAACTGTTAAGTGGTAACCGCTTCAAGGCAACTTTAGCAGCAGGTGGAATTTATGACCGTGTTGAAATCCGCTTTGGCGCATTGGTTGCAGCATTAAGTAACCTAAGCATTTACGGAGCAGAGATCATATATCCTAATCCAACTGTGGCTGCCACAGGAACACTTATCTGTGCGGGAAGTGGTACTACATTAACTGCAACTGCAAATGGAGGCACTACTTTAAAATGGTATGCAACTCCAAATGGTGGTACTGCATTGGCAACAGGCGAAACATTTACCACACCAGGTCCATTAACTGCTACAACAACTTACTACATAGAGGTTAGCAAAGGCACTTGTGCCAATGTACAACGTGTACCAGTTACTGTTACAGTAACTACAGCTCCTGGTGTTCCTGTACTGGCTGCGTCATCCGCAGTATGTGCAGGATCGCCGGCAGTTTTAGCCGTAAGCAATCCTTTACCGGGAACAGCCTACAAATGGTATACCGCATCAACCGGCGGTACATCCATTTTTGAGGGGCCGGTATTTACCACTCCGGCACTGAATGCAAATACAACTTATTTTGTTGAGGCTGCGAATGGAAGCTGTACCAGTGCCAGCCGGGCTATAGCTGCTGTAACGGTAAACCCTCGTCCGGTATTGCCGCAGTTGCAGGCTTCGTCAACAACTGTTAATCCAGGACAAACAGCTATCCTTAATGCTTCATCTACAGAAGCCAATGTTATTTTTAATTGGTATAACACTGCAAACGCAACTACACCGGTGGCCACGGGGCCTACTTATGTAACCCCTCCACTTATGGTTGCAACTACTTATTACCTGGAGGCCGTCTCTACGACCACCGGTTGTGCATCAGCCAGCCGCGTACAAGTAACTATTAATGTTGACAACGGTGGTGTGCCTAACCCTGTACCGTGTGAGGCAGCCATTACAGAAACGAATGGTGTTGATGGAATCGGATTGCTGGCTGGAGTGTTTAATCCGGCATTGGCCATCGATAATGATACGAAAACAAGTTCGTCATTGGTATTGCCGGTAGGTCTGCTGGGCGGATCGGTGTATCAGAGGGTAGGCTTCAACGGCCTTTCAACTATTGGGGATACAGTAAGGATTCAGTTAACAGCCCCTGGTAAATTGTTATCGGTAGGTCTGCTATCAGGCATTACCCTAACGACCTATAATGGAAACACCAGCAACAATGATGCTTTAAATCTGGGCAATCCACTGATTAAGCTTGAACTGTTAAGCGGAAATTCGGAAGCGCTCCTTTCTTTTGTTCCTGCGCAGGCTTTTGATAAAGTTGAGATCCGTCTGAATGCAGGTCTTGCAGGAGTATTGACAACTGTAGACCTGAATTATGCGCAACGTGTGCTGGTGGCGCCAAAAGTCATCTCCGCAGATGTAACGGCGTGTGCTACCCAGACCGCTACTTTACAGGTGGCTAATCCGCAGGCAGGTCTAACCTATAAATGGTATGATGCAACAGGCGCCTACCTTTCAGGTAAAGATGGTACTTCGTTCGTAACCCCTGCCTTAACTGCCAATACAAAATATTACGTTGCAGCCAGCAATGCTTCAGGCTGCCTAAGCTATAAAACCTTAATCAATGTAAGTGTAACACCAGTTCCTGCGGTTCCTGAACTGCAGTCTCCAACGGTAAATACCTGTGTTGGAAGTGATGTCATTTTACGTATAAACAACCCGGTTGCAGGTATAACTTATCAGTGGTTTGACAGCAGCAATACTTACCTTACCGGTAAGGATGGCACGTCGCTGACGATCACTTCAGTAGGGGCAACGACCACCTATTCGGTAAAGGCTGTAAACAGCTGCGGCGTATCTTCTGCTGCAGCCATAGCAACCATTAATGTTGGAGCGCTCGATGCCCCTATTATCACTCCGCCTTCGGTTACTGTAAGGGTAGGTGTAGCGGCAGTTTTAACCGCAAGTTCCAGTACTGCAGGCGTTGTATTTACCTGGTATGATGCTCCGGTAGGGGGCAACCTGCTGCATACAGGGCCAAGCTTTACTGCACCGGCACTAACGACCCCAGGAAATGTAACCTATTATGTGGAAGGTGTGGCCCCATCAGGCTGTACTACACTGGCAAGGGCATCGGTTGTGGTAACCGCCATACCTGATGGTACCCCTCTTCCTGTGCCTTGTGAAGCGGCCGTTGCTGAAACGCATGGTGTTAACGGAATCGGAATTCTTGCAGATGTATATAACCCGGGACTGGCTGTCGATCAGGATGCATCTACCGCGTCCTCACTGGTGATTCCTGTAGGGATATTGGGTTCAGTTTATCAGCGCCTGGCTTTCACAGGTGTTTCCAATATCGGAGATACTGTTCGTGTGCTGCTTTCGTCGCCGGGTAAGATACTCTCACTCGCAGTTTTACCATCTCTTGATATCACTACTTATAACAATGGTGTAAGTAATAATGACGCCACAACCATCAATAGCTCACTGATCAAACTCGAACTGCTGAACGGAGGATCGCAGGCCCTGCTGAGCTTTGTGCCAACAAGTAAGTTTGATGCCGTAGAAGTGAAATTGAATTCAGGGCTGCTGGGGGCATTTACTTCTATAGATGTAAATTATGCACAACGTGTAATTGTAGCGCCAACTGTTCAGGCACAAACTGCTACAGCATGTCAGGGCTCATCTGCTACCTTGTCTGTAACCAATCCACAAGCTAACGTAACTTATAAATGGTACCAAGGGACAGTATTTCAGGCCGACGGGGTAACATTTACAACACCAGGCTCTCTGGCTGCCGGTACTTACGAGTTCTTCGTAACAGCTGCCAGGAACGGATGCGAAAGCAGACGGGTAAAAGTATTGGTAACCATATTGCCATTGCCTGTTCCACCGGTTCCTGATCCGGCTAATCCTGCAACAACCTGCATCAATACACCGGTGACTTTAAAAGTTGCTGCTGTAACGGGTATTACCTATAACTGGTATGATGCTGCTACGGGTGGGAATCTGCTGGTAGCCAATAATACAAGCTATACCACTTCTGCAAATCTGGCTGTGGGCATTTACGATTACTATGTTGAAGCTGTAAATAACAACAGCTGTACCAATACAGGGAGAACAAAAATTACAATTACGATTAAATCAAACGCAGTTGCCAGTGATATCACTGCTGCTGATCAAACGATCTGTTCAGGATCTGCTGCTACTTTAACTGCGTCAAGCACAACGGTAAGTGCACCAGTGTTCAGCTGGTATAAAACACCGACATTAACGGATGTACCATTTGTAGGGGCAACCTTTGTAACTGATGCCTTGACCGCCACTACCAAATATTATGTGACTGTGAGTGGTCCGGGTACTTGTACCAATGACGCGTCTTCGGCTAAAGTAGTTACGGTTACAGTGAACCGGAATGCTACAGCTGCAGATATCACTGCGTCCGACAAGACTATTTGCTCAGGAACAACAGCTATGCTGGCTGCTTCAAGTACTACAGTTTCGAGTCCGGTGTTCCGCTGGTATAAAACTGCAGACTTAAGCGATGCTCCGTTTGTAGGTGCCAGTTTTACTACTGATGCATTAACTGCCACAACAAAATATTATGTAACCGTGAGCGGAAGCAATGCCTGCGCCAACGGTGCTGCTGCGGCCAAAGTGGTTACAGTAATTGTAAACAGAAATGCTACCGCTGCGGATATTACAGCCGCCGACAGAACAACCTGTTCAGGCACCGCAGTAACCCTGACAGCTTCAACGACAACAATAACCAACCCTGTATTTAGCTGGTACCGTGATGCTAATCTTACAGACCTTGCGGTAAGAGGAAGTTCACTGACTACTCCTGCTTTAACGGTGACCACAAAATACTATGTTACTGTAAGCTCGGCGGATGTTTGTGCCAATGATGCTTTATCTGCTAAAGTGGTAACTGTGACTGTAAACCGAAATGCAACAGCCGCCGATATTACCTTAGCTGATAAAACCATTTGTGCAGGTAATACAACCGTACTGAGTGCAAGCAGCACAACGGTAAGCAACCCGGTATTCAAATGGTACCGTGATGCCTCATTGACCGACCTGGCTTTTGAAGGCCCTAACTTTACAACTCCGGCATTAACACTGACTACCAAATATTATGTAACTGTAAGCGGAAGCAATGCCTGTGCGAATGATGTACTTTCAGCTAAAGTAGTCACAGTAACGGTAACACGTAATGCAGTGGTTACTGATATTATTGCCGCCGATCAGAGTATTTGTGCCGGAAATTCGGCTGCACTGACTGCAAGCAGTACTACAGTAGCAAGCCCGGTATTCACCTGGTACCGTGATGCGGCGCTAACAGATGTAGCCTTTACAGGTGCAAATGTTACAGCTGCAGGTTTAGCTGCTACCACCAGGTACTATGTAACTGTAAGCGGAACGGGCGTTTGTGCCAACCTTCCGGGATCAGCTAAAATTGTTACCATAACAGTTAATCTGCTGCCAAATGTACCAATTATAGGAACTGCCGGCACGGCAATCTGCTCTGGTGACGGTACGGTGCTGAGTGTTCAAAATCCGCAAGTAGGTGTGAACTACGAATGGTATGATGCCGCAACAGGCGGAACGCTGGTAAATACGGGTACAACATTTACCATTAATGCACTGAGTGCAACAAAAGATTACTATGTTCAGGCAACCAGTGCCTCTGGCTGCGGAAGTGCAACAGGCAGGGTAAAAGTAACCGTTACGGTAACCCCTAAACCTTTACCGCCATCGGTAGTGTCAGGGACTGTAAATACCTGTATTGGAAGTACTGCGGCGCTAAGCGTAGCTAATCCTGTAGCAGGTGTTACTTATAACTGGTATGCGACAGCTACAAGTACCGCTATACTGGGGTCAGGTGCAAACTTTACAACACCTCAGATCAGTACTACTACCGCAACGTTCTATGTAGAAGCAAGGTCGGGCAACTGCACCAGTACATCACGTACTCCGGTTGTGGTAAATGCCGGAGATCTTCCTGTTCCTCCGGTATCTGTATCAGGTGCGAGTGATCCTTTATGTCCTGGAAGCAGAACGGTATTATCGGTAAATAATCCGAATGCCTCTCTTAAATATGCGTGGTATGACGTTCAAACAGGCGGCACAGCGCTGGCAGAAGGAAACATATTCAATGTTCCTGCGCTAAACACTACTACCGTCTACTATGTGGCCAGTATAAATCTGTTAACTGGCTGCGTGAGCACCACACGTACTGCTGTAACTGTAACAGTACTGACCAAGCTTGCAGCGCCGGTAGTATCTGTTCAGGGTGTTACAGCAACAAGTGTGACATTTGTTTGGAACGCTGTTCCTGGGGCTACTGCTTATGAGGTTTCTGTTGACGGCGGACTTACATGGATTGCACCTAGTTCTGGTGCTGCAGGAATCAGCCATGTTGTAAACGGCCTGCAGCCAAATCAGAAAGTAAATATTAGGGTGAGGGCCAAGGGGCAGCTGGACTGTCAGTTAAGCGACGCCGGCAGTATAGATGGAACAGCCGATAACCCATTGGGCAATACCATATTTGTTCCAAATACTTTCACACCAAATAATGATGGTAAAAACGATATTCTGTACGTATATGGCAACACAATTGCCAAAATGAGGTTGCGTGTATACAATCAATGGGGACAATTCCTTTATGAATCCCTGAACATTCAGAACGGATGGGATGGAACGCATAAGGGGGATATGCAGCCTAACGGAGTATATGTTTACTATCTGGAAGCTGAATTTAATGATGGTACCAAAACCACGAAAAAAGGAACTATAACCCTGTTACGATAAATGTACCTGATAAACAAATACATACTGATGAAACCGCCGAAGGCAGCTTGAAGGCGAGATTAAAAAGATATACTACTGAAAAAACAAATTTGTTATGAAGAAACTAATAAGAACAATAGCGGTTGCTGCATTTTTAAGTCTGGGTGCTTTAGAGGGGATCGCGCAAATAGATCCTCACTTCTCTCAGTATTATGCGCATCCGCTATGGTTAAACCCGGCCTTAACCGGGGTAACCGATGGCGAGTACAGGGTATCGTTAAATGCGAAGCAACAGTGGGGATCTATTTCCAATTCATTCCTAACAGGTGGTGCATCTTTTGATATGGCACCGGTAAAAAATCTTGCTTTTGGCGCTATGGTACTCAACCAAAATGCAGGAGACATCAGTTACAATCACCTGAGCGCTTTGGTTTCCGGAGCTTATCGTATTCATTTTGGAAAGGAGGGATTGAGCATGATCAACTTTGGTTTGCAGGCAGGTATTCTGAACAAAAGTTTTGACCCTTCTAAAATTACCCTCGGTAGTCAGTTTAACCCTGTTACAGGTTATGACCCAAGCTTCGGGATCAGCGAATCATTTGCTTCATCCAATACCCTGGTTCCGGATGTTAACTTCGGGGCTATGTTTTTTGACGGTAACCCCGATAAAGGTGTAAATGCATTTGCCGGAGTAATGGCCGCGCATTTAACCCGACCTGTCGATAAATTTTTAGGCAATAGCGTACGAATGCCGATCAGGTATGCCGCCCATGGAGGTGCGCGGATCAAGGTTTCAGAAGTATTTGACATTACGCCAAACGGTTTATATATGAAACAGGGGACAGCGAGAGAAATTTCTGCAGGTGCATATGCCCAGTTTATGCTCAATTCAGAATCTGACCTGCTTTTTGGATCGAATTACCGGGTAGACGATTCGGCAATTGCTTTTTTCGGATTACACCTGAGAAATATGGTTTTTGGATTGAGTTATGATTTCAATACTTCCAACTTAAACCGGGCCACTGGAAGTAAGGGAGGATTGGAACTTTCGATATCATTTACCGGTAGAAAAGGTGTTCTGGGGCCTAATTTCTTTTGTCCGCGCCTATAACAATGAAAATTAACATAGAACCTGAAATACGTATACTGATGAAAACAAAGATACTACTGATCTTATGCTTACTTGCCTCTGCCACCCATGCACAATTTGTGACCAACAGCAAGAGAGTGGCAGATGTATATTTCCAAAATAAGGAATATTATGCGGCGGCCGAGTATTATAAAAAAGCGTTGCAGATCTCGGCCGACAGTGTTGGTTTTGTAGTTCCCTATGGTTTTGAAAGTAAGATAAAGGAAGAAAGTCCGAAAAGAGAAGATTTTGAATATTGTACTTTTCAGCTTGCCGAATCTTTAAGACTTTATAAAAATACTATAGATGCGGAAAAATGGTATGCGGTGGCTAAGGATTTCACGAATCCGAAGTACATACTCAGCACCTTCTGGTATGCCGAGACTATGCGTTCCAACCAGAAATTTGACGAGGCCATTGGCATGTTTAATGAATTTCTGGATAAATACAAAGTAAAAGATAGCTATACCGCCAAAGCAAAAACCGAAATTGCGTCCTGTAAGTTTGCGCTTCATGAACTGCGCTATCCAAGGCTGTTTAAACTGAGCAGGCTTCAGAATAACATTAATGATAAAGGCTCTAATTACACACCTACAGTAAGGGGCGGCAATTTTTACTTCACTTCCTCCAGACCTGTAGGTACCGGGGGAAAAAAAGAAATCCTGACCGATAAAAATGCCAAGGTGGCCAAAAAAGAGACCCCGTTTTTAAATGCAGTTTATGTGGCCTCCGGCAATCCGATGGGTGGTAACATTTCCATAAAAAAAACAGCTGTTGATGGTAAGGACAGAGAGTCTGCTGCACCGGCATTTCACCCTAATGGAAAGGTTGCCTACGTAACCAGCTGGACAACCACAGGAAATAAAAAAATATACCAGCTCAATGCTACTCCGGGGATAGGAAAGGACTGGTCGGAACCCATAGAGTTAGGTAACCAGGTCAATGTTAAGGGATTTAATTCCATGCAGCCCTTTGTTACTTCCGATGGGAAATATCTGATTTTTTCGTCCGATCGTCCGGGAGGTGCTGGGAAATACGACCTGTGGTATGCTGCGATCCGCGCCGATGGCTCACTTGGGGTGGCTGTCAATATGGGTAACGTGATCAATACCTCTGAGGATGAACAGGCCCCATATTACAACAACGCAACAAAAAAATTGCTGTACAGCAGTAATGGCAGGGTAGGAATGGGTGGATTTGACTTTTTTGAAAGTGAAGGAGATTTTACAAAATGGTCTGAAGCCAGGAACCTTGGTTACCCTTTCAATTCTTCCAAAGATGATCTTTATTTTACCCCAAACAACAGTACAGATTCAGAAGGGTATATCAGCTCTGACAGGGAATCGCTTTGCTGCCTCGAGATTTTTTATGTTAAAAGGGAAGTGCTTTTTATCAAGGGAACGCTGTTGGACTGCAATACGATGAAACCATTAAAAGATGCGACCATAACGTTAAGCGATTCCACGCAGCAGTTTAAGGTGACTACCGATGAAATGGGAAAATACCTTTTCCAGGTAAATTCCAATCGCGGTTTTAAGCTGACTGCCGAGAAAGAAAAATATTTCAGTAAAAATATTGCCTTTACCTATGAGCAAATGGCGCAGAGAGATACCTTGTTTAGTCCTGAATTGTGCCTGATCCCTTATGAAATAGATAAACCAATTGTATTGAAGGATGTTTTGTACGAATTTAACAAGGCTGAGCTGACAGAAGATTCAAAAGGGAAATTGGACTACCTGTATACGATTATGATAGACAATCCGACGATTGAAATCGAATTAAGTGCACATACAGATAGCAAAGGTAAAGATGCTTATAACCTCGACCTGTCTAACCGGAGGGCTAAGTCTTGTGTGGATTACCTGGTCGGAAAGGGGATCCCCTTATCAAGGATGACCAGCAAAGGCTATGGCGAAACCAGGCCCGTTGCACCAAATGAACTTCCGAACGGAAAAGATAATCCGGCAGGAAGGGCGTTAAATAGAAGAACTGAATTTAAGGTTACCAAAAAATAAACAAACATTAATTCTCAGCAGAGCCCCTTATAGATTCCGGGAAACCGGAATCTATAAGGGGCTTCTGATTTGTAAATGATTTCCCGTGTTTTGTTAAAATAATTGTGCTATAATTACATTAAATTTAAATTAGCCTTCATTTTTAACTATGCGCTACTCTAGATATGTCGCTTTAATCTGCCTGATGATCAGCTGTCTGGCTGGTTTTTCACAGACTGTTGTGGTTACCAATACCAATGATCAGGGAGTTGGATCGTTGCGGCAGGCGCTGATGGATATCCCCGTGGTAAGGACAGTTCCATATATCATCAATTTCAATCTGCCTGGCACACCAAGCTCAGACGCAGTTCGTACGATCAGATTAAAAACTGCGTTACCTTTTATTCCATCTAATGTAATTATTGATGGAAGTTCACAAAATTGGCCAAAGCTTGGAGTCTCTGACGCAAAGGTGATCATTGAACCTGAAGATGCGAATGTCGTTTTTAACTGTTTTGCCATAGGTGACCTCAATACCATGAATTCTCAGGTGAGTGATGTAGAAATTTACGGTCTTTACATTAAGGATTTTGCAAAGATCAATAATTTGCAAACGGTGAATATGAGTCAGGGTTCGGGTATTGTCATCAATTCAAGGGCTAACAACATCAAAATCGGGGCACCGGGAAAAGGGAATGTTATTGGAGGCAATATCAATGGTATAGCCATACAGAATCCTTATTATTATACCACGCCTACACCTCTAACGGAAATTAGTATACGGTCTAATTTTATAGGGGTAACTTACGACGGGAATACCGCGAAAACCAACGTCAATGGTATTTCTGCTGCACTATACGATTGTTCACTGAGTATCGGTGGCGATAATGCTGACGAAGGCAATCTGATTGCGGCAAATCAGATCAATGTTAACATTACAAGGAATAGCTATTCTACAAACAACAGATTTAACATCAATGTGATCGGCAATAAGATCGGAACCAATCGTACCGCAACTGATGATTTCAGTAATTTACAATTGTATAATACTTCATCGGCTATCGAAATATCGGGTGTAAAAGTAAATGCAGTTAATACCAATCTGTATGTAAGGAACAATGTGATATCTGGTCACAGAAATGTAGGGGTTTCTATAGCAAACGCTGATTTTGTACTGGCAGGGAACATTATTGGTACAGGGGCACAGGGCACAGAGCCGTTTAGGAACGGCACGGGGGTCAAGATAGAACAGAACGCTGTAGGCAAGATAGGTGGTGATACGCCTGAAAGTGCTAATAGAATTGCGTACAATAACAATGGCATTGAATCTGTTTCAGCAAGGCCGGTCACCATAACCCGTAACAGTATGTATTGTAACAGGGATGTGAGCATCAACAAAACACTGCTGATCGCCCAACCCTATGTTCAGGTATTGGTCATCAGAACTGATTTCCTTTCGGGAAAGGCAACGCCTAATGCGGATGTGGAGCTTTTTTATACGGAGAATTGCCAGGGTAAATGTGAAGGGAGAACCTATTTCGCAACTGTCAGGGCCCAGGGCGATGGGCGCTGGACTTATAATGGCGCAATAAATGGAAAAGTTACAGCTACGGCGTCATTGCTGAACCTTACTACTTCTCCTTTTTCTATACCGGAAGTATTCGATAATGAAATCATAAAGAAAAATGTAACTTGTCAAAATAATGGGCTGGGATCTATAGACGTTCCTGAACCTCGGGAAGGCATCACATTTACCTGGAATAAAGTGCTGCCAAATAGTACGCGTCAGTTTTTAAGCAATGCACAAAAGATTGAAAATCTGGAAGAAGGAACTTATGAGCTTATAACCAATGATGGTTGCAGGGAGGTACAACACCTTCCTTTGTTCGAAATTAAAGATCAGAAGTTGACCAACTTGCAGGTAAGCTGGCCTACACCGGCATGCGGACAAACAAGTTTTGCTTTTTCAGGAAATGTGGACAGGGGAGAAGGTACGATCACTTATGAATGGATTGACGCGATTACAGGGCAGACTGTCCGTACCGGAAAAAATGTGTTTATGCCTGAAGGGACCTATAAGCTGAAAGTAACGGATCAGGCTGGTTGTCATATGGAGTCCCCTCCAATGCAGATCAGACGCTTGCCATCACCTGTTATCAATATGGTATCCCGCTTGATTAGCCCTGCTGCCTGCGGTGCTGCAAATGGAGCGATCAGAAACATACTTATTACCGATCAGACCGGAACTTTAACTTACAAATGGTATGTGATGAATACTGATCCTCAGACAGGCAGCCTGGTACAAGGGCCGGAAGTGGGGCAGGGCCTCGATCTTATTGACGTAGCAGGTGGTATATATGTACTGGAGGTTAAAGATCAGGGGCCGTGTCCTGCGGTTAGGAGCCCATTTATTACAATTCCGATCACGAATTCTGTAATCATAAATGGGGGCATTGTGGCGAGCACCACCTGTAACAACAATAACGGGGCCATCAATGGCATCGTCATCACACAGGGAACAAACTATAAACTCACGGCAATTGGCGGTACGTTTGAAGAGAGTGGTACTTGCCAGCCTGGCATGGCCTTTAATATTACAGGTCTTCCCCCGGGGAATTATACCCTTAATGCCAGCAATGTTCAGACGCTTTGTACTGCTGTGCCAAAAACATATACCATAACTGCAACACCTATCCTGCAGTACATTGCACAGGTTTCATCAATTTTCGATGCCTCTTGTGGTACAGATAATGGTATGATCCGGTTGGTATATCCAAATAACATTAAGCCTATGCCCGGAAAATATCAATGGGAAAATGCTGCCGGACAGCAATACAATGGTACTGCTGAGCTGACTCAGAACCTCCCGGAAGGAACTTACACCTTAAAAATAACGGATCCCAATGGCTGTACATCAGACCCACTTGGGCCTTACGAAATCAAAAGGATCCCTCTGCTGATTGTGGATAAGACCATAGGTGTTGTTACAGACGACCTGTGTGCTTTGGGCAGAGGCAGCATAACGGGAGTAAAAATTGCCGGAGGCTTACCTTTAAGTGGTTCAGGAGCAGATGCCGTATATAGATATGCCTGGAAGGATAGGGATGGAAACATTGTTGGTACCAGCCGTGATCTGGTTAACATTGGCGCTGGAGATTATTACCTGGAAGTAACCGACCAAACCACCTGTGGTATGGATGTGAGCAAGACCTTTACCATAGCAGCTCCCGTTATCAGACTTGTTACACCAACTGTCAATGATATGCGGGTTTGTTATGCAACGGAGATCATGCTGCCGGTTCTGGCTCCAGAAGAAGGTACTTATCAGATGTACCTCGATGAAAATGATGCAAGGCCACTTATGGAAACCAGCAACGGGAAATTTATTTTCAAAGTCAGCAAAACGGGCGACTATAAGATCAGGAGAAAGCTGGGGACTTGTTACAGTAATTTTACTTCAGTGCATATCGAGGTAACCAATGATAACCTGGAGATCAAGAACACCATGACCCCTAACGGCGACGGGATGAATGATTATTGGATGGTAACCGGCCTGCCAGATCATGCCGATATTAACATTAAAGTTTATACCCGCAGCGGACAATTGGTATATGAATCAATAGGAAGGTACGACAAACCTTTTGATGGACGTTTCAGGGGTAAGGAACTTCCTGCGGGGGCATACTATTACAAGATAGACCTGAGGGCCGATTGCAAACCTATAGGTGGGAGTATTACCCTCCTACGCTAATCAGCTATACAGGCAATCAAAACTGGCGTGTAGAACATTTAACGTCGTAGCGGTTGTTGAGCAGAATGCCCAATACAATTTCATGCGTACCGTTGTTAACTGATCTTAATTGAGAGGTAGTAAAATCATAAGAGTAGCAAATATTGATTAATGACGCTACATTAAAGCCCGCCAATGCAGAGAAAGAATCATTATTCCTTAAGCTCCCGCCAATCCAAAATTTATCCTGGTAAGCTATTTTTAGGTTGGCGTCTATGGTAGCTGGTGCGCTTAACCAATAAGTTAGTAAGGTGGAGGGAATGAAGGCGATATCCTCATCAACAAAAAACTTATAGCCAGCTGTTCCATAAAATACTGTGGTTTGATAGGCAGGTAAATTTGTCTGACGATTAGGTGTTTTAGAGCGGTAACCCAGTATTTGTTTGGCAGAGGCACCTGCAAAAAAGCGTGGACTGTACAGCCATACCCCGCCACCAACATCCGGTCTTATCTTATTGTTATAGTCGGCAGTCAAAAGCGGGTCGGCAGTGTTGTCTACTGTTACATTGGCTACATCTATGCTGGTAGAAGCTATCCCTGCTGAAACCCCGACCGATAGGTTAAGGTCATAGCTTAAACCCAAATGATAGGCATAGGTTGCATTGATATTCGTTTGCCTGATCCTGGCTGCCTTATCCGTGATGGCGTAAAAACCAATCCCGTGATGCGGTTCGGCAGAAGTGTAAGCGTTTACGTAGCTGCGGCTTAAAGGGTTATACCCGGCCCCTGAAAACGAGTTTACGGAACTTCTTACAAAATTCTGTCCTATGGGTGCATGGATGGAAATGTACTGTGTAACCGGTGCTCCCTCCAGGCCTTTCCATTGGTTCCTATAACCCAGTTTCACATCCGTATAATTGTCTATGCCCGAAATAGCTGGATTAATGAGATAACTGTTGAAAATATATTGCGTAGATCTGGGATGTTCCTGACCCAGGCTTAGTAAACTACACATTAGGAGCATAGAGAGGTTAAAAAATGATCTCATTGTAAATTAAATAGCCATTGGGTAATCAATAATAAGACATTTTTTGTGTATAATAAACATTTAAAATAAAATCCTTAACTAAAACATTATTGTATGCACCCAGAGACGCAAATAAAATCCATTGCTGACACGCTGCTGCCAGGTTTTATACCTAAAGACGGTCAGTTAAAAGAATTCAGTTTTCATTTTACTATCCCTCCAAATCATAGTTATAAAGTAAACTATAAAAAGAACCAGAAGAGCGAATGGGAGTTCAATAGCTACGAAAAGGTTGATGTTAGTGCAGGTTGAAAGGCCCTGCCTGCGGATGTTTGCTGTTTAATTCAACAGTATGAGTAAAAATTGCCCCCTTTTGTTAATTTGACTGATGTAATTTTTTCAATTACAGGGTATAGGTTTTTTCTTTGTTCTGCAAAATTACTTGCCTAAATTCTGGGTTAAAACCTTAAAAACGAGGTTTTTCAGTGCCTTTTGTTTTCGGGTGCTGTGTCATGGCCCTATTTAAACTTTCAGCAGAAAATAAGGTATGGTAATTGCCTAAGTATTATACATCTAAATATGAAAAAATTGGAAAATAAACTTAGGAAGAACATTGGACTGGACGAAAAATACCAGTTAGAAAATCTTAAAAAATACAAGATCGTTTATTCAAAAACAGAATCTGTATTTGATCAGCTTGCAGCATTTACTGCAACTATGTTAAATACCCCAATAGCACTGATCAATTTTATTGACAGAGCAAATGTTTGGGCAAATGTTGAAAAAAATAGAACACACAATACATCGGTACATGAATCCGAAAGCAGTTTGTATGCTATGGCAATAAGTAATGAAAATGCAGGGGCATTTAAACAATTTGCAGACAGCCCGGAATTAATGTCCAATGCACTCATCGCGGGTGAGTCCGGTTTGAAATTTTATGCCGCTGCTCCGATCACCAATAATGAAGGTGTTAGGATAGGAACCGTTTGTATCCTTGATAAAAAATACCGCCCATTCTCTGCTTATGAACAAGAGCAGTTGGACTGGGTGGCTACTATGGTAGCAAAAGAGATGAACAAGAAGACTGCGGGCAGCATATGCGCATAATTAGCAATTGCCGTCTTTAACTGATCGTTATTCCCTCTTTTCTTAAGATGTAATTGTAAATGCCTTCAATAGGTTTTTGAAGGATCTGGCCCAGCTTTACCTGATTATTTAGGCAAACCTCCCTTAAAATATCCTGGTAAATGAAAGCGATGGACCCTACAAAATGACAGTCAAGGCTTTTGTAATTGCTATAATCTTTGATATTGGTGTCTACAAACTCCTGAAAGCCTTCGCGAAGGATATTGATAATGAAGGGATGGTCTTTATGCTTTACCATAAAACGGCTAATGGATGCCAGATAGGTATTTGGGCCAGGCTTCTGATAAACATTGGTAATCACAGTTTCCTTATCAATCTGGAATTCATGGCCAAACTCAAAGCCAAGTTCGGCTGGCATTTGGTTGTAAAGGTAGCTGGTGATCAGCTTGCGGCCAAACCATGTACCTGAACCTTCGTCGCCAAGCACATAACCCAGCCCATGAGCGCCATGGTGCAGATTTTTTCCGTCATAATAGGAAATATTTGATCCCGTTCCTAAAATGCAGGTCAGTCCTTTCTTATTGCCACAGGTTGCATAGGCGGAGCCCATCAGGTCATGTTCCACTGCAACATATGCATTGGTAAAAAAGGAGGAGATCCCATTGGAGATCACTTCAACTTTATCAGGGGAAGAACAGCCTGCTCCAAAAAAATAAACCTCTTTTACCTGACTTGCATAGGCCGCAATTTCCTTTTTCTTGGAAAAAAGCTTAAAAATGTCGTGGGCATTTAAAAAATAAGGGTTTATTCCCTGCGTATTAAAGCTGATTTGTTCATTTGGGCTATAACCCATCCAATCAGTTTTGGTAGAACCGCTGTCTGCTACTAGAATCATTTGCTAAAAATAGTAATCTTATTGAATATTTAAAGTACCGCTGATTTCTTTTAGGCTGATTTCAGTAAGTTTTGCCTGATATTGTGCTTCAAGATACCGGGTTACGGCGTCAATCGAGTTCCGCTGCGCCTCTCTGAGTTCCAGCGGGGAGATGCTGCCCAGCCTGTATTTTTCCAATGTGATGTCCAGGTTTTGCCGGGCAATGTCCACGTTGTTCTTTTCTATTTTGAGCAGGTCCAGATTGGTTCCATAACTTTGGTAAGTAGAGATCAATTGTGCGGTAAGGTCCTGTTTTGTTTTATCCAGTGTAAGCGCTGATGAATTGATGCCAATTTTAGCATTGCGTTCATTTTGCCTTTGTAGAAAACCATTAAAAATATTCATACTTGCGGTTAGGCCATAAGTAAAGCCATTGGAACGGGTTTGGGTATTGAAACCTGTGGGGCTTGTACTTTTCTGGAATTCGTATCCGCTGTTTATAGCTACTACCGGATATCGTTGCCCCTTAACCTGTTTCAGGTTTAGTTCAGCAATCTTTTTACTGATGAATGCATTTTGCAGGTCGGGGTTCAGCTGTTCCATCTGTGCGGCAAGTGCGGTATAATTCAGCTGTGTATCAATGCCAATGGTTTCATTTACTGTAAAGTCAGTATTCAGGTCGCGTGCCATAACCTGGTTCAGGGTTGTTTTTGCATTTTTTAGCAGGTTAATCTCCTGCAGGTAGGAAGAAGTATCGGTATTGTAATCTACCTTAGCTGCAAGGACATCTAGTTTTGAGCCTCTGCCTATAGCCAATTTGTTGTCCGCAATTTTTAGACGAAGCTGTGAGATGTCCAGTGCCGTATCTTTGGCTTTTACCAGCTGCTGCTCCTTTAATACTGTATAGTAAGCGTTGATGACATTGCTTACCGTAGTCAGGATGGTAGCTTTGGCATTTATTTCGCCCAGTTTTTGCAATTCCTTTAACCGCTCGTAGTTGGTAAACATCTGCAGGCCATCAAAAATTGTCCAGCCCAATGCGGCACCGTAACTCATGTTGGTGTTTCTTACCCCATCCAGTGTTTGCTGATTGCCATTGCTTTGCGTTCTGGTGATGTTTTGCCTGCTGCCACCATCGCTAAAGCTGCCGTCCAGTGTTGGGAGCATCCCGGCATTGCCTAGGTTTGCATTGTTTTTGGCGATCTGAACATCGTTGTTTACCAGCTTTATATCGTAGTTGTTTGCCAATGCAGTAGCAATCGCTGTTTCCAGGCTCAGCTTTTCCTGTCCGGAGGCCAGCCGGGCCTCGCCAAGCAAAAGGGCCAGGAGCATTAAAATAGCACTATGCTTCTTTATCTTTCTCATGTTCTAAGGCTGCTTTTAATGAAAGTTCCAGTTCTGTATTTGCTTTGTGTTCTTTAGACCAGTATGAATAAATTGCCGGGATTACAAACAAGGTCAATATCAGTGCAAAAGTTGTTCCGCCAACAATTACAATACCCATGCCCATCCGGCTTTTTGCTGCTGCACCCAACGCCATAGCAATAGGCAATGCGCCAATGGCGATAGCCAGACTGGTCATCAATATCGGTCTTAACCTCGAAACCGAAGCTTCTCTTATGGCATCATGTACACTTTTACCCTGTTCTTTTAGCTGATTGGCAAATTCGACAATCAGGATCCCGTTTTTTGTAACCAGACCTATGAGCATAATGGTACCGATCTGGCTAAAGATGTTCCAGCTTTGTCCGAATAGCCAGAGTGATAAAAATGCACCTGCTACGGCCATTGGTACCGTTAAAATGATGATGATAGGATCTATAAAACTTTCGAACTGTGCGGAAAGGATTAAATAAACCAATAACAAAGCAAGGCCGAAAGCAAAGAGGGTATTGGATGAACTTTCCTTAAAATCCCTCGATTCGCCTCCCAGGTCGGTAGAAAAGGACTCATCCAGTACTTTTTCAGAGATCCTGTCCATTGCGGCAATACCTTCTCCAATGCTTTTGCCAGGTGCAAGACCTGCAGAAACTGTGGCCGCCGTAAAGCGGTTGTTGCGGTAAAGTTGTGGCGGACTACTTTCTTCCTTTGCTATTACCAGGTTGTCGAGTTGGATCAGTTCGTTTTTATCATTTCGTACATATACTGAACTCAGGTCTAAAGGATCTTTACGGTCACCCACCTCAAACTGCCCTATCACCTGATATTGTTTACCGTTCATAAAGAAATAGGAGAACCGCTGTCCGCTTAGGCCGAGCTGCAGGGCCGTTCCAATGTCAGAAACAGAAACGCCCAGGTTTTTGGCTTTATCCCTATCTATGGTCAGGTCAATTTCAGGTTTGTTAAATTTCAGGTTTACATCTGAAGTGGTAAAGGTGGGGTCTTTTGAAACCTCATCCATAAACTGGGGTACTTTTTCCCTCAGCTTTTCAAAGTTTTGCGCCTGGATGATATAATTGACCGGCAATCCCCCCCGGCGCCCTACCGAAATTGTAGGCTGCTGGGTAACGGTAACTTTTCCTTCCGAATATTTTCTGGTTATTCTCGTGAGTTTGGAAGCAATCTCGGCCTGTGTTTTTTCCCTGTCGCCCGGGTCGCTTAAACCCATTCTGACAAAACCACTGTTGGTTGCCCCCGTGCCACCAAAACCAGGAGAAGTTATGGTAATGTTCACCTTCTTTTCCGGTACCGAATCGTTGATCATTTCCTGTATCTTCATCATAAATCGGTCTGTATAGGCAAAGGAAGATCCCTCTGGAGTGGTCAGGTTCATGTTGATCGCACTGCGGTCATCATAAGGCGCGGTTTCTTTCGGCAATACTTTCCAAAACAGTATGATCAGCGCTACACAGGTTAGTATGATCGGAATAGCGAGCCATTTTTTGTCCAGGAACTTATTTAATTTTTCCGCATACCCATCGTTCAGTTTTACAAAATAAGGCTCTGTCATTTCATAGAACCTGGATTTTTTGTGCCCTGTTTTTTTCATCAGGTAGGCGTTCAGCATTGGCGTTAAAGTAAGGGACACAAAGGCCGATATCAACACTGCCGCGCCAATTACTACCCCAAACTCCCGGAACAGCCGCCCCACAAAGCCTTGCAGAAATATTACCGGTAAAAACACCGCTGCCAGGGTAATGGAAATGGAAATTACCGCGAAAAATATTTCGTTCGAGCCTTTAATGGCTGCTTCAAACGGAGAATAGCCCTCTTCTACTTTTTTAAAGATGTTTTCGGTTACCACAATCCCATCGTCAACTACCAGTCCGGTGGCCAGGACTATGGCCAGAAGCGACAGTACATTGATGGAAAATCCAAAAATGTACATGATAAAAAAAGTGAATACCAACGATACGGGGATATCTATAAGTGGCCTGAAAGCGATGGCCCAATCCCTAAAGAACAGGTAAATGATCAGTATCACCAGGATCAGCGACAACACGATGGTTTCTGCAACCTCTGTTACCGAGGCCTTGATGAACTTGGTAGTATCCAAAGAGATGTTTAGTTTAATGTCTTGTGGTACATCTTTTTGCAGCTGCGCAAACCTTTTGTCGAATTCTTTGGAGATATCCAGGTAATTTGCTCCCGGTTGTGGGATGAGGCCAACGGCCACCATGGGCTTGCCCGACTCACGCAATACAGTTTCCTCGTTTTCTGAACCCAACTCTACAAAGCCAACATCTTTTAACTTTACTACATTATCGGTATCGTTTTTCAGGATCAGGTTATTGAACTGGTCTACATCGGTTAGCTTGCCCAGGGTTTTTACAATGAGTTCTGTATTGGCACCCGTAATCTTTCCTGATGGCAATTCCACATTTTCGCGATCGAGCGCGGCCACAATATCCTGTGAAGTTAAGCCATATGCAGCCAGCTTATCGGGCGATATCCTGATGCGCATGGCATATTTACGCTGACCCATGATCTGGATGCTGCTAATACCGGTAATGGTCTGAAGCCTGTCGGAGATCACATTCTCCGCGTAATCACTCAGTTCCATGACATTACGCTTGTCGCTTTGCACCGTCATGGTAATTACGGCATCAGAATTGGCATCGGCTTTACTCACAACGGGGTTGCCGTCTATGTCTTTCGGCAATCTTCTGGCTGCTTCCGATACCTTGTCGCGTACGTCATTGGCCGCATCGTCAATATCTTTATTAAGGTTAAACTCAATGGTAATGTTACTGCTTCCCTGGTTGCTGGAAGAAGAAATGTTCCTGATTCCATCGATACCATTGATGGATTTCTCGAGCGGCTCGGTTATCTGCGATTCGATAATGTCCGAATTTGCCCCCGGATAAGATGTTCTTACGTTGATTACCGTAGGGTCTATATTGGGGTATTCACGTACGCCCAGAAAATTGTAACCAATAACCCCAAATAAGAGAATCATCAGATTCATCACTATGGCCAGGACCGGTCTCTTTATACTGGTGGTTGAAATACTCATAACGCAGTTTTGTTTTTAACCACAGTAACTTTAACAGGAGCATCTGGTTTAAGGGCCATTGCACCCGTGGTAAGCACCGTATCACCAATATTTAGTCCGGAAGTAATCACAATATGATCGGCAGTGCGCGTCCCCGCTTCCACTTCTACCTGCTGGGCCTTGCCATCTTTACATATAAAAACGGTTTTACCTTTAAGTACCGGAATAATGGCTTCGTTAGGGATCAGTAGCGCATCTTTTAAAGTGCTGAGGGCCAACCTTATTTTGGCAAAGGAACCCGGTAATAGTTCATTGCTGGCATTGGGCACCAGTGCTTTGATCTGTAAAGTACGTGTTTGCGTATTGATGCCTGGCTCTATGGCGAAAATCTTGCCGGTAAATTTTTTACCGGTACCATCCGTGGTAAATGAAATCTCGGACCCGGTTTTAATCTGCCTCATGTATTTCTCTGGTACAGAAAAGCTGATCTTTAATGGATTAACACTGGACAGGTTTGCAATAAGTGTGGTAGGGGTAATATAGCCGCCCATAGAAATGGAGCGCAGGCCAATTTTCCCACTAAATGGCGCATAGATGGCAGTTTTCGCCAGTTGGGCCCTAATCAGCTGTGTTTGTGCTTTAAGCGATTGGAGGTCAGCCAATGAGGTGTCGTATTCTTCCTGACTGATGGCCCCTTTTTCCAGCAATTGTCGCGAGCGGTTTTCATTGGTGGCCGATAGTCTTTGTTTGGTCATTGCTTCCTGCAGCTGGGCCTGTATATCGCGGTCGTTAATTTTCACCAGCAGCTGGCCTTTGCTTACCTGGGCACCTTCTTTAAAGTTGATGGCGGTCACCAGTCCCGAAACTTCGCTGCGCAGTTCTACAGACTCATTGGCTTCCAGGGTCCCGGTAATGTCCAGGTCGTTGGTAAAATCGCTTGCTTTTACCACAATGCCTTCTACCTGCAGGCCTTTTGGGGCCCCGCCTTTGCCTTTGCCTATTCCGCCACCTTCTTCCGCAATTTTTTTATTGGCCGAAATGCGGTAATAGATTAAGTAAGCAATCCCCAGAACGATCAGGGTGTAAACGACGTATTTTAGTTTCATTTGTAAGTTTTTATGGTTGGGTTGCGGAGATCGTCAACACACAAAAATATTTAAATAGAACAAAACAAGTTGTATTAAGTGTGTTACAGCGTATAATTATTGTGAAGGAATTTCTCTAAGTTTGGCGTATCAATTAATGTAAACATGACTAAAACATCATTATTGGGATTAGTAATATTACTATCAATAGGTATGACAGCTAAATCACAGGTAAAAGTAGGGTTCGAAATAAGCTTTAAAGAACCGCAGGCACATTATGCAGAAGTAGAAATGACCATTTCAGGTCTGGTTAAGGATTATGTGGATGTAAAAATGCCGGTTTGGGCCCCTGGATCATACCTGGTTCGGGAATTTTCCAAGAGCGTGGAAGGTTTTGCGGCTACTGCTGCCGGGAAGACCCTGAAGTATGAAAAAGTAAGAAAAAATGCCTGGAGGGTGTATTCGGCTAAAGCCAATACCATCAAAATAAACTATAGGGTATATGCTTTTGAGGTTTCGGTGCGTACTTCGTTCATAGATGAAAGCCATGCATTTTTATCGAGCACTGGGGTATTCATGTATCCTGACGGTATGCTGAAACTGCCAAGTACAGTAAAAATCATTCCTTACAAAGGCTGGACTAAGGTTTCGACCGGACTGGAGCCTGTGGCCGGACAGGCATTTACTTATACAGCAGCCGATTTTGATATTTTGTTTGACAGCCCTATTGAGGTTGGAAATCAGGATATATTTGAGTTTACCGCTTCGGGTGTAAAACACGAAGTAGCCATGTATGGTGGAGGAAATTATGATAAAGAACGGTTGAAAGTAGACATGGCTAAAATTGTAGAACAGGGAACAGCCATTTATGGCGAAAACCCGAATAAACATTATACGTTCATTGTGCACAATTTTGTACAGGGCAGCGGAGGGCTCGAGCATTTAAACTCTACCGTTTTGGGTGCCAGCAGGGATGCTTACAACAAAAGGGAGGGATACAATGGCTTTTTAAACCTGGTAGCACACGAATATTACCACCTTTGGAACGTGAAAAGGCTACGTCCCATTGCCTTAGGGCCGTTTGATTATGATAACGAGAACTATACTACCAATTTATGGATTGCAGAGGGCTTTACTGCCTATTACGAAAATAAACTGATGGTACGCTCTGGCTTCATTACTGAAAAAGAATGTGTCGACCAGCTGGTTACAGCGGTTAACAATGTTTACAATACACCAGGCGCCAGGGTACAGTCTGTTGCAGAAGCCAGCTACGATGCCTGGATAAAGTTGTACAGGCCCAATGAGAATTCCAACAATACCACAGTTTCCTATTACGCCAAAGGCGAGGTGGTGGGTTTGCTGATGGATCTTGAGATTGCACACGCCACTAAAGGGGCGAAAAGCCTTGATGATGTAATGAAGGCCATGTATGATACCGGCAAAAAACTGAAAAGAGGTTATACCGATGCGGAGTTTAAGAAGATGGTAGAGCAGATCAGTGGAAAGGATTTTACTGCTTTCTGGGCAAGATACGTAAACGGTACAGATGTAATTGAATATGCAAAATATTTTGACTATGCTGGTGTTAAGGTTACGAATGAAAACGAAGGGAAAAATATTCCGTACCTGGGCATCGCCTCTAAAAAAACAGAAGGTAGGATATTTGTTTCTGCTATCGCACGCAATTCGGCAGCCTGGGTTGATGGGGTAAATGTGAACGATGAGCTGATCAGTGTAGATGGTACGCCAATTGAATCGGCGATTGACCGCATGCCGGCCATTACCAGTAAAAAGGTAGGCGATGTGGTAGAGATCAGGGTAGTAAGGGATGGCATTGTAAAAGACATTAAGGTTAAACTGAAAAATACACCTAGTGTGAAGCTTGCAGGGCTGATTGATGAAAATGCCAGCGAACTGCAAAAGGCGGTAAGAAAGGCAGTTTTGTTTTAAAAAGGGAGGCAAAGCCTCCCTTTTCTTTTTTTATCCAATGTGTTTCTATATCCTAACACCTGAAGTTAAGCGAAATCATCTCATGCCGTTAATAGTTTAGCAGCTTTCCTAAACTCCCGCATATAGTCACCTTTCCACAGCCTGCTGGTCCGTATTAACAACATGTTTAAAGTATGTTTGCTCTATGATTGGTATATGCTGGCATAGGTGAGACATACAGTAGCGCCGGCTTATATCAGTAACATAGGCTAAACACAGGAGAAGAACAGAGGCTGATTTGAAGGGGCGTCAATTAGGAAATACTTAAAAAACAGGCTGACCAAAAGCCATCGGATGTATGGTTATTTGCTTGGATTTATAAGCGCAAAAAAATATTCAGAAGTTTTAACATCTAAAAAAATAAAAAAGCCAGCGCCCAAGTCAGGCGCTGGCTTTTTTATGATAGGTAAATTACTGCTTAGAAAGTGAAACGTACACCTAAACCTATATCACCACCCCAGAAACCTGTATCAGGAGTGATCTGTAAAGCAGGGATCCAGTCTAAAGATAAGTTGATCGGTGCACCTTTAAATTTATAGTCCAGACCTAAAACACCATTGGCAGAAAGATAGATGTCGCCATCAAAACCTTTAACTTTGTAAGAACCGATGGTAGCACCAGCACCATAGAACCAGTGTAAACCTTCAGCACCGCCAATTGGGTTGTAAACTTCGTATAAACCGGTAAGGTTTGCATACTTCACACCACTATTACTTCTAAAGTTTCCAATCAGTTCCAGCATTGCACCTTTGTTAAGGCCAGTTTTAAAACTCACACCATTGGCGTTACCAAAACGTCCACCGATAGCATTTTTGTAGTCCTGGGCACTTGCCTCATTTGTTGTAAGGGTAAAAAATGCAGCAACAGCAATTACAGTAAAAAGTAATTTTTTCATAATCATAATGTATTTGTTTAATTTTCTTATTGAACCATGCGTAGCAACTATTGTGCCGTATTTAAATAAAAAATGTTTTTAAGCGACTGTTTTAGGAAATACCAGAAAACCAGTAGTTGTTTTTCATTAAATTTTAAGGGTGTCATGAGAGCAGGAAAAATTAATTATTTTTAATTAAGTTTGAGAAGCAAGGTTATGTATTAAATAAGCTGAGGACGTATGGCTACAACGGTAACAAGAGTATTCGATTTACTTCAATACAATTTAGAGAATTTTCCAAAACAAGAGTTTATTAGTGGTAAAGTAAACGGAACATGGCAAAAATACAGTACGCAAGAGTTTTGTGACACTGTGGATGCGCTAAGCAGAGGGCTTATTGACATAGGGGTTGGTAAAAACTCCAGAGTGGGAGTGATGTCGGCCAACAGGCCGGAATGGAACCTTACCGATTTTGCCATTATGCAGATAGGTGCCTATCAGATACCGTTATACCCTACGCTTGCGGAACATGATATTAAATTTATCATTGAAAACGCGGAGATTACGGTGATTTTTGTGGCCGATGAAGCCCTTTATGTGAAATTAAAGGCTGTATGTGAAGAGGTAAGTAGTGCCATTAAAATATATACTTTCAACGAAGTGGATGGTGCAGCGCATTGGAAAAGTCTGGTTACCGCAGGTGAAAGCTTAAAAGATACAGACCTGGCCCCTTATCGTAATGCAATAACGCCGGATGATATTTTGACACTGATCTATACTTCAGGCACAACCGGTACCCCTAAAGGAGTAATGCTGACCCATAATAACCTGGTAAAGAATTTTGAACACTCGGCCGTTGTAATGCCGGAAGGCATAAAAAGAGGCTTAAGCTTTTTGCCGCTCTCGCATATTTTTGAGCGGATGATTGTGTACCTGTATATGTATACGGACATTGCCGTGTATTATGCAGAAAGTATCGAAACAATTGTAGCTGATATACAACATGTGAAACCAAATGCATTTTCGACAGTGCCCCGTTTATTGGAAAAGGTGTACGACAAGATCATGGAAAAAGGGAAAGCCCTTACGGGAATAAAACGAGGTATATTCTTCTGGTCAGTAGCCCTGGCAGAAAGGTTCGATTTTAATAATGGGTGGTTTTATCATTTTAAACTCAGTATTGCCCGTAAACTGGTCTTTAAAAAATGGCAGGAAGCACTGGGAGGGGAGATTGTGGTGATAGTTTCTGGCGGCGCGGCATTAAACCCACGCCTGGCACGTATTTTCTGGGCTGCAGGCATGCCTGTGTTTGAAGGTTATGGGTTGACAGAAACATCGCCGGTAATCACTGTAAACCATTTTGGTGCTACCATGTTTGGAACTGTAGGTCCGGTAATCGAAGGAGTTGAAATCAAAATAGCCGAAGATGGAGAGGTGCTGACAAGGGGGCATAACGTGATGAAAGGCTATTATAATCGCGAAGACCTTACCGCAGAAAATATAGATAGCGATGGCTGGTTTCATACCGGTGACATAGGTGAAATTAAAGAAGGACGTTTTTTAAAGATTACTGACAGGAAAAAAGAGATTTTTAAAACTGCGGGGGGCAAATATGTAGCGCCCCAGATGTTGGAAAATAAATATAAAGAATCACCTTTGGTGGAGCAGATCATGGTGTTGGGGGAAAACCGGAAGTTCCCTTCTGCCCTTATTGTGCCAAATTTTGAAGCATTAAAGGCATGGTGCGGCAAAAAGGGGATCAATTACACCACTAAAGAAGAGATGATCAGGAATGAGCAGGTGATAGCAAAATACGATCAGATCATAGCCTACAGCTCTAAAGAATTTGGAAAGTGGGAGCAGGTTAAACGCTTTGCTTTGCTGGCGAAAGAGTGGAGTATAGATGGTGGCGAGCTGACACCTAAGTTAAGCCTGAAAAGAAAAGTCATTCTTGAAAAAAATGTAGAGGTGATAGAAAAGATCTATAAAGATGCTGAAAACTATAAAGCTTAAGGCCTTAATGCGGTTGGGTATGCTAGGTTTGGCCTCAGGACTTTTGTGCGCCTGTGTGGGTGGGCAGCTTGGGAAAAACAACAGCGCGGAATACCACAATGGAATGGTGGTCTCTGCCAGTGCCGAGGCGTCTGAAGTAGGACTCAATATTTTAAAAAAAGGGGGTAACGCCGTAGATGCCGCAGTGGCAGTTCAGTTTGCCCTGGCGGTGGTATACCCTAATGCAGGGAACCTGGGTGGCGGTGGCTTTATGGTTTACCGCTCGGCTGCCGGAGAGGTAAATGCATTGGATTTCAGGGAGAAAGCTGCTGCGCTGGCTTCCAGGGATATGTACCTGGATAGTGCGGGGAATCCGGTTGCAGATCGCAGCTTATATGGACATCTCGCTGCGGGTGTGCCAGGTTCCGTGGCTGGTATGGCCGAAGCTCATCAAAAATATGGTAAGCTGAAATGGGAAGAATTGGTAGCGCCTGCAGTGAAACTGGCAAAGGAAGGCTTTAAAATCAATGCAAGGACAGCAAGGGAGCTAAATCGTTTACGGGAAAGTTTTGTCAAATATAATCCTGCAGGGACAGCCCTGGTTAAAGAGGAGGATTGGGCTGAAGGTGATGTTTTGGTGCAGCCGGAGCTGGCCGGTACTTTGGAACAGATCAGGGATAAAGGAGCAGCTGGTTTTTACAAGGGCGCTGTGGCCGATAGCATTGTAGCTGAAATGAAACGCGGCGGTGGCATCATCAGCCTGGAAGATCTAAAGAATTACAGGGCCGTCTGGCGTAAACCTGTAACAGGACATTACAAGGCATATAAAATTATTACCATGCCGCCGCCTTCAAGCGGGGGGATTGCTTTATTGCAGCTGCTGAAAGCTGTGGAACCATTTCCTTTAAAAAGATGGGGACTGAATGCTGATTCTACAGTGCAGGTAATGGTAGAGGCCGAAAGAAGGGTATATGCCGACCGGGCGGAGTACCTGGGGGATCCTGATTTTTATAAAGTACCTCAAACGGCATTGCTTTCCGATGCTTATATCAAGAAGAGGATGGCTGATTTTAAATGGGACAAGGCTGGTCTAAGTTCAGAAATTAAAGCTGGTGTGCTTAATGTCGAGGAACATGAAGAGACCACACACTTTTCAATTGTAGACCGGGATGGCAATGCGGTGTCGTTAACAACTACGTTAAACGGTTCCTATGGTTCGGCTGTCGTGGTAAGAGGTGCAGGTTTTTTGCTGAACAATGAAATGGACGATTTTTCGGTAAAGCCGGGCTCGCCAAATATGTATGGTTTAGTGGGCGGTGAGGCAAATGCCATTGCACCGGGCAAAAGGATGCTCAGCTCTATGACACCAACTATTATCGAAAAAGAAGGTCAACTGTTTATGGTTGTAGGTACTCCCGGTGGCTCTACCATCATTACTTCGGTGTTTCAAACGGTTTTAAATGTAATAGAATTCGAACAGAAGATGCAGCCTGCTGTTGCGGCCAGGAAGTTTCATCACCAATGGTTGCCCGATACCGTGTTTGTAGAAAAGGGCGCTCTTGATAGTGTAACCAGGTTGAAATTGTCCGGAAAGGGCTACCGGATTGTAGAAAGAAGTGACATTGGAAGGGTTGATGCCATTTTGAAAACGAAATGGGGCTATTACCTGGGCGGAGCCGACCCCAGGGGTGACGATACAGCTTTGGGTTGGTAATGTATAGTATTATGTTCAGCATTTCCGTTTATTTGAGGATTAAAAGCCATTTTTTGATTTGGCCTGAGAATTGAATAGTTATATTTAGAATTAAATATTCTACTAATTATTTAACCCTCATATTATGAAACAAAAATTATTTAAATGTTTGCCCTTAGCCGCTGCTGCTTTACTGTTTGTGAACACAACACAGGCACAGGAAAAGCTAGATTTGTCAACCTGGTCTATCGGTGTAAATGCTGGTGTTTTAACTCCGGTTTCGCCGTTTGGAGGCAAAAATGATTTCTCGAACTGGAAATCCAGTTTGGGATATGGTTTATACGTTAAAAAACAGATTACTCCGTATTTCTCACTGCGTTTAGATGGGGTGAGAGGAAAACTGAAGGGCGATAATTCTGAGCCTTGGGATGGTGGAAGCACAAACGCCAGTCCGGTTAGCGCTTTTGAAACGGACCTTTCTTACTCCGGTAGTTTAAATGCTGTAGTGAACCTGTTTAACATCAGTATGTTCAACAAAAACAGTGCGGTGCAATTGTACGCATCAGGTGGTGCCGGTTTGGCGGGTTACAAAGTAAAAACTGCTGCGGGTAGCGGCGCACTTGCCGATTATGCAGGTGGTAAAACCATAAAGGAACTGATTATCCCTGTAGGTCTTGGTGCTAAATTTAAGGTGGCTGAAAAGGTTAACCTGGATTTGGGTTGGACGGTAAATTTTGTTGACGGGGACAACCTGGATGGTTACTACCGGGGAGGCAACGACAAATACAACTACGCTTACGCAGGCCTCGAGTTTGCCTTAGGCAGTGGAAAACAGCAGTTGGCATGGCACAATCCAGTTGCTTTAACTTACGATGAAGCGTTGCAGGCAAAACAAACAGCTAATGCACTGAAAAGCGATCTGGATGCACAGAAAGCTGAGAATGCAAAATTGAGGGCTGAGATGAGCGACTTGTTAAAAGACAGCGATGGTGATGGTGTTGCAGATAAACTGGATAAATGTCCGGGCACACCTGCTGGAACTGTAGTAGATGGGTCTGGTTGTCCGTTGAAAGTACCTGCTCCGGTTGAAAAAGTGATCATTACTGAGTCTGATCGTAAAGTAGTTGCTGATGCAATTAAAAACCTGGAATTTGATTTGGGTAAAGCAACGATTCGTTCAAAATCGTATGCTACTTTGAACCGTGTTGCAGAATTGCTGATCCAGAAAAACTTTAGCCTGAAACTTGCCGGTCATACGGACAATACAGGGTCTGCAGCTTTAAATATGAGGTTATCTAAAGACAGGGCAGAATCGGTAAAAGCTTACCTGGTTTCACAAGGTGCCAATGCATCAAGAATTGAAGCTACAGGCTATGGCATGAACCAGCCTATCGCCTCAAATAAGACTGCCGCAGGCCGTCAGCAAAACAGAAGGGTAGAATTTACTTTATTCTAGTATGAATTGGTATTAAGTTTAAAAAGCCTTCCTAAGTGTTTAGGGAGGCTTTTTTTATGTTGGATTATTTTGACAAAACTGTTTGCATTATAGGATATTATTGTATAGCTTTGTTATGCAAGCATAGTATTTAATGAAACAACAGGAAACAATTGATTATTTTTTGAAGGTAGTTTGGCAGAACGTGTCCAATACATACAACCAGATTGCCTCAGGTTTTGGGATAACGCAGGCCATTGGCTACGTACTGATCAATATTGACAAAGAGGGGACTGCTGTTTCACAGCTTGCAGCCCTGCTTGGTGTAAAAGCAACAAGTTTGTCGAGAATGCTAAACAATATGGAAGAACTTGGGTTAATATACCGTGAGGCTTCTGCAGACGATAAGCGTTCGGTTAAAGTCTACCTTACGCCGCTGGGCTACGAGAAAAGGCACATGGCAAAGGGGGTGGTGATTGCTTTCAACGAATATCTAAACAAGAACCTGAGTACTATAGAAAAAAACAACCTGCTGCTGACCTTGCAAAAATTGAACAAACTTACATTGGCATATAAAATTCCTGATGAAACGATTATAAACACACCACCTGCAAATCTGGAGAGATAGTTTATGATAGCTTCATAGCCTTTGAAAAAAAATATATTCTAATGAAAATGATGAACAAAAAGATAAATAAAGTAGCGGTACTGGGCTCAGGTATCATGGGGTCCCGTATTGCATGTCACTTTGCGAATATAGGGGTGGAGGTGCTTTTGCTGGATATTGCCGCGAAAGATGGAGATAAGAACAGCGTTGTGAATGCGGCCCTGCAAACTGCAGTAAAAACAAATCCCTCCCCTGTTTATTCTAAGAAAGTTCTCGCCAAGATTGTGACTGGTAATTTTGAGGATGATATGCCTGGAATCTCGGGTTACGACTGGATCATAGAGGTAGTGGTAGAGAACCTGGACATTAAAAAGAAAGTATTTGACCAGGTAGAGCAATACCGCAAACCCGGAACACTGGTCACTTCAAATACCTCAGGTATCCCTATTCATCTGATGGCAGAAGGAAGGACAGAGGATTTTAAGGCGAACTTTTGCGGGACACACTTTTTTAATCCGCCAAGGTATTTACGTTTACTTGAAATTATACCAACCCCTTACACCAAACCGGAGTTGGTCAACTTTCTGATGTATTATGGCGATAAGTTTTTGGGCAAAACTACGGTTTTATGCAAAGATACTCCGGCATTTATTGCCAACAGGGTAGGCGTTTACTCGATCATGGCATTGCTGCACCTGGTAGAAAAAATGGAACTTACGGTAGAGGAGGTCGACAAATTTACAGGTCCGGCTCTAGGCCGGCCTAAATCGGCCACCTTCCGCACTACCGATGTAGTTGGTCTGGATACCATGATCAAAGTGTCAAAGGGACTTTATGACAATTGTCCTGACGACAAAGCACATGAGTTGTTTAAGCTGCCAGCCTACGTAGAAAAAATGGAGGCCAATAAATGGCTTGGCGATAAGACCGGGCAGGGTTTTTATAAGAAAACAAAATCTGCAGAGGGCAAGACGGAGATCCTGGCACTTAACCTGAAAACGTTGGAATACCGGCCGCAGGAAAAAGTGAAATCTGCTACGCTTGACCTGACAAAGAGCATTGAGAATGTGAGAGACCGCATGAAGGTGTTTGCCAGTGGAAAGGATAAAGCCGCTGAACTGTTCAGGGCTTCTTTTTTCGGTCTTTTTGAATATGTATCAGACAGGATTCCCGAAATATCCAACGAATTGTACAGGATCGATGATGCCATGCGTGCGGGCTTTGCCTGGGATTTAGGACCCTTTGAGGTGTGGGATGCGGTAGGTGTGGCAGAAGCCATTGAGGGTATGAAAAAATACGGGCACGAAGCTGCAGCCTGGGTGCAGGAAATGCTTGCTGCCGGAAATACTTCTTTTTATAAGGTAGAAGATGGCATCAGGAAGTACTACGATATTCCATCCAAAAGCTATAAAGCTGTGCCAGGTACCGAAGAATTTATTATTCTGGATAATTTAAGGTCCAATAAAGTGCTTTGGAAAAATTCAGGCGCTTCTATCATTGATCTGGGCGATGGCATCATCAATGTTGAATTCCATTCGAAAATGAATACGATAGGTGGTGATACTTTACAAGCCATCAATAAAGCCATTGATATGGCCGAAAAGGATTACAGGGGGGTAGTGATTGGTAACGATGGGGCTAATTTCTCGGCCGGGGCCAATGTGGGGATGATTTTTATGATGGCTGTGGAGCAAGAGTGGGAAGAGTTGAACATGGCGGTTCGGATGTTCCAAAATACCTCCATGAGGATCAGGTATTCGTCCATACCTGTTGTAGTTGCACCACATAACTTAACCCTGGGCGGGGGTTGTGAGTTTAGCTTACACGCCGATCATGTGCAGTTGAACGCCGAGACTTATATGGGGCTGGTTGAATTTGGTGTAGGGGTAATCCCTGGCGGGGGCGGAACAAAGGAATTTGCCCTGCGTGCCTCGGATGAATTTAAGGATGATCAGATTGTGCAGGGCGTGTTAAGGGATCGGTTCCTGACTATAGGAATGGCTAAGGTTTCTACCTCTGCGGTCGAAGCATTTGAATTGGGGTACCTGCAGAAAGATAAGTATTCCATTAGTATGAACCGGAGCAGATTGATTGCAGATGCAAAGGCTAAAGCAATTGAACTGGCTGATGCCGGTTATACCAAACCTGTTCAAAGAAAGGACATTAAAGTGCTGGGCAAGCAGGGATTGGGGATTATCTATGCCGGAGCCAATACCATGTACTCGGGGCATTACATTTCGGAACACGACAAGAAAATCTCTGAGAAACTCGGCTGGGTCATGTGTGGCGGGGATTTGTCTTCTCCAACTGAGGTAACTGAGCAATACTTGCTGGACCTCGAAAGGGAAGCGTTTTTGTCGCTTTGCGGGGAAAGGAAGACCCTTGAGCGCATCCAGAGTATAGTCACAAAAGGTAAACCGCTTAGAAATTAAGCATTAAAAAGATATAGAAATGCAGGAAGCATATATTATAGCAGGATATCGTACCGCAGTGGGCAAGGCCCCGCGTGGGGTATTTCGTTTCACAAGGGCCGATGATCTGGCTGCAGATGTGATCAGGCACCTGGTGGCAACTGTGCCGAACCTGAATAAAGAACAGATTGATGATGTGATTGTAGGTAATGCGACCCCGGAAGCAGAGCAGGGGCTAAATATCGCCAGGATGATCTCGCTGATGGGCCTGGATACAGATAAAGTTCCGGGCGTAACGGTAAACCGTTACTGCGCATCTGGCCTGGAGACAATAGCAACGGCTGTGGCGAAGATCAGGAGTGGAATGGCTGATTGTATCATTGCTGGGGGAGTCGAGGTCATGTCGGGCATGCCGTTCGGGGGATGGAAAATTGTTCCTAATGCCGAAGTAGCCAGGGTGAACCCTGATTGGTACTGGGGTATGGGCTTAACTGCAGAAGCTGTGGCTAAAGAATACAATGTAAGCAGGGAAGATCAGGATGTGTTTGCGTATCAATCGCACCAGAAGGCAGTTGATGCCATTAAAAACGGGCATCTGAAAGCAGGGGTATTGCCCATTACGGTAAATGAAAACTATCTGGATGCAGATATGAAGAAGAAAACGCGCAGTTACGTAGTGGACACAGACGAGGGGCCAAGAGCAGATACCTCTATAGAAAAACTGGCTAAGCTGAAACCGGTATTTGCTGCCGATGGATGTATTACCGCTGGTAACTCTTCGCAAACTTCTGACGGGGCAGCTTTTGTACTGGTGGTTTCTGAAAAGAAAATGAAGGAACTGGGGGCAGAGCCCATTGCCAGGCTGGTGAGTTATGGTATTGCAGGTGTACCACCCCGGATTATGGGAATCGGGCCAATTTATGCCATTCCAAGGGCGCTGGAGCAAGCGAGGATGACGCTGGATCAGATAGAATTGATAGAACTGAATGAAGCCTTTGCTTCACAGTCCTTGGCTATTGTAAGAGAGCTGAACCTAAACCCGGAAATTTTGAATGTAAATGGAGGGGCAATTGCTCTTGGACATCCATTGGGCTGTACCGGGGCTAAATTGTCCGTGCAATTATTTAATGAATTGAAAAGAAGAAACCAGAAATACGGCATGGTAACCATGTGTGTGGGTACCGGACAAGGTGCTGCGGGTATTTTTGAAGTGTATTAATTTAAGCAGGATTGACGACTGCATTATAATGGAATAAAATGGAAACTACAGACAAAAAGACTATTAAAGGGGGCGAATTTTTGATTACTGAGACTGCCTTCCAGGATGTATTTATTCCTGAAGAATTTGATGAGGAGCAAAATATGATTGCTCAGACCTGTCGTGATTTTCTGGCGGCAGAGGTGTATCCTAACCTGGACAGAATAGATGCCCAGGAAGAGGGTTTGATGCAGTCGCTGATGGATAAGGCAGGTGAGCTGGGTATTTTAGGCGTATCTATCCCTGAAGAATATGGTGGCTTTGGCAAAAACTTCAACACTTCTATGCTTGTGGCCGATGTAATTGGTGCAGGACATTCTTTTGCCGTTGCCCTATCTGCGCACACTGGTATTGGGACTTTACCTATATTGTACTATGGTACTCCGGAACAGAAAAGCAAATATATTCCTAAGCTAGGCACCGGAGAATGGAAAGCGGCCTATTGCCTGACTGAGCCGAACTCCGGTTCAGATGCCAACTCGGGGAAAACGAAAGCAAAGTTATCGGCAGATGGCAAACATTATGTGATCAACGGTCAGAAAATGTGGATCACTAATGGTGGGTTCGCAGATGTATTTATCGTTTTTGCCAAAATTGATGACGACGCAAACTTAACAGCATTTATTGTTGAACGTGAGTTTGGGGGAATTACGATGAACCCTGAAGAACATAAAATGGGAATTAAGGGTTCTTCTACACGCCAGGTGTTTTTTAATGATTGCCAGGTACCGGTAGAAAACATGTTGTCGGAACGTCAGAATGGATTTAAGATTGCTGTAAATATTCTGAATATCGGCCGTATTAAACTGGCCGCTGCCGCCATAGGCGCATCGAAAGCCGTAATTGACACCGCAGTAAACTATTCAAATGAACGTATCCAGTTTGACCGTCAGATTTCTAAGTACGGGGCAATAAGATACAAGCTGGCCGAAATGGCTACTAAGGTTTATGCGGTGGAGTCGGCAAATTATCGTGCCGGTCAGAATATCGATGATGCCTATGATGCCTTGGTTGCAGGTGGCATGGATGCAGGTAAGGCCAAACTGAAATCAACAGAGCAGTTTGCGGTTGAGTGTGCCATATTGAAAGTATGGGGCTCGGAAGCATTGGATTATGTGGTAGACGAAGGCGTGCAGATTTACGGCGGTATGGGATTCTCTGCTGATGCACCAATGGATAGGGCCTATCGTGATGCAAGGATCAACAGGATATTTGAAGGAACCAATGAGATCAACAGGTTGCTTACCGTAGACATGATGCTGAAGCGTGCGATGAAAGGTGAGCTGGACCTGATGACTCCCGCTACTGCCGTGGCTGCTGAACTAATGTCTATACCTGATTTTGGTGAAGAAGATACCACACTTTTTGCTGCTGAGAAGAAAATCATCAGGAACCTGAAGAAAGCAACACTCATGGTTGCCGGGGCCGCTGTGCAGAAACTGATGATGAGTTTATCCAAAGAGCAGGAAATATTGATGAACATCGCAGATATGGCCAGCTATGTTTATGTTGCAGAATCAGCCATGCTGAGAACTGAAAAACTGGTAAACATGCGTGGAGAGCCGGCTTGTGAAGGACAGCTGAACATGATGCGTATTTATCTGGTGGAAGCAGTCGATGCTGTTCAGAAAGCAGGAAAAGAAGCATTATGGGCTTTTGCAGAGGGCGATGAGCAGCGGATGATGATGGTTGGCCTGAAGCGTTTTACGAAAATGGATGCCTTTAATGTGAAAGAAGCCCGTCAGAAAGTTGCGCAGCAGCTGATAGCCGCCAATAAATATTGCTACTAAGAAACAATTCATAATTAAACTGAGCGCCCATGATTGATTTATGGGCGTTTTTTATTGGGCCTGTAATTGTTAAAATTGGTTAAAAATTGTTCCATGAGCAATAAAAGACTATTTTTGTGAATTATGTTAAAAACCAGTGCTTTGTTGGGAGGTGTTTTTATTGCAGGTATGTTTGCGGCCTGCGAAAAACCAGCACCTTATGATGAAGCAGGGCAGGCGTTGATAGACGATGCGATCATTGTGAAATATATGAAAGACAGCAATGTTGTAGCGACAAAAGACCCCTCTGGTTTGTATTATAACCTGATCAAAACAGGTAAAGATGAAGTTAATCCAACCGATACGGCATGGGCCCTTTATACGGCCAGGATCCTGAAGGACACGATAGATTTTGACAAAAGCTTGGATACCACATTTAAGTTCAATACGCCCGGCTATTTTATGGGATGGAAAAGAGGAGTGGAACTGGCCAAAGTGGGAGGCAAGGTACGGTTGCTGATCCCTTCTACACTGGCTTATCAAAACAGGGCCGTTTCTATAGTAAAAACCATCCCCCCAAATTCAATATTAGATATCACATTAGAAATACTTTCTGTAAATAAAGACCCCAAATCACGAAAAAATGATTAAAAAATTATCATTATATACTTTTGCTTTATTAGGCACTTTAGTTCTTTTCAATTCCTGTAAAAAAGAGTACGAATCTGTTGAAACTCTGGACACGCGTTCGATAAAAGAATATCTTGCTAAAAATAATATTCCGGAAAACATGGATCCTTCAGGTTTTTATTATCAGATTATTAACCCGGGTACAGGTGCTGCAGTAGCCAATACCGATTCTGTGTATTATACTTACGATTTTAAACATGCCGATGGGACCAGCATTACAAAAAACGGGGACTACACTATTCCAGGGACGTTTTTAGGCTATACCGACCGTTTTAGCTTTTTGACCATACCCGCAGTCAGGATTACTTTAGGTAAATTGAAGAAAGGTGGCGCCGCAAGGGTAATTTTACCTTCAAGGATGGCTTTTGGAAAAAACGGCCTAACCGCTTTGGGAGTTGAATCTAACGAGATCATTGTGATTGACCTGACCCTGCCCTTGTTCAATAACCAGGTAGAAGTAGATAATTTCCTGATCAATAAATTCATAACAGCAAATAGCTTGCAGGTTACAACTGATCCTACTCGTGTGCGCTACATCATTTCAGCCGAAGGTACAGGGAAAACTGATCTGAAAGAGACTTCAAAAGTAAATGTAAAATATACAGGAAGGTTTTTAAACGGGACCACATTTGATTCCAGTACGGATGGTGTGACCTTTACGCTGAACGAATTGATACCTGGATGGTATAAAGTGATGCCGGGAAAAATTGGTACGGGTGGTAAAATCAGGCTCATCATACCTTCTGATTTAGGTTATGGGCAATCTTCACAAACTGATGGGATGGGAACGGTTACCATTCCTGGAAATTCCTGCCTGGATTTTGACATAGAGATTGTAAGTATTACAAACTAAAGCTATTCCTGCAGGGCTTCTTTAAATATCCTCAGGGCCCTTTCCCTTGCAAAAGCATGTTCAACAATAGGTTGTACATGCTTTTGTTGTTTGATCTCAGGTACCCAATGGTGGATGTATTTATTGTCAGGGTCGAACTTTTTGGCTTGCAATTCGGGGTTAAAGACCCTGAAATAGGGTGCTGCATCGTTGCCGCATCCGCATGCCCATTGCCAGCCACCCACATTGCTGGCCTGTTCGTAATCAAGCAGTTTTTCTGCAAAGTAAGCTTCGCCCCAGCGCCAGTCTATAAGCAGGTGTTTGGTCAAAAAGCTGGCCGTTACCATGCGTACGCGGTTATGCATGTAGCCGGTTTGATTGAGCTGCCGCATTCCGGCGTCTACCAGTGCATAGCCGGTGTTGCCGTTGCGCCATTTTTCGAAATCAGATTCGTTATTGATCCATTTGATCCTGTCATAAGCAGGTTTGAAAGACTGATAAATAGTATTAGGAAAGTGCCAGAGTATCATCATATAAAATTCCCGCCAGGCCAGTTCTGATAACCATTTTTCGGCCTTTTGGTTCAGTGCGTGTGCCACTGCCTGTCGGATGCTGATGGTGCCAAACCGAAGGTGCAGGCCGATATGTGTTGTTGCATCTTCGGCTGGGAAATCTCGTTTTTGCTCGTATGCTGTCAGCTTACCGCTGAAATTTTTGCCCGGGAATTTCAACTGAGCTTTCTCGAAGCCGAGCGCTGATAGGTTGGGAATAGGGAGTTGCTTCCTTTTCAGTAAATTACCGAGGTACTTATGTACAGGATAGGGTTTGATGTAAAATGGTTTTAGTTGCTGCTGCCATTGCCGAAAATAGGGGCTGAATACCGTATAAGGTTTGCCATCAGCTTTTGTAATTTCGTTTTTCTCAAAAATTACCTGGTCTTTAAATGTTTCAAACCCGATATTTTCTGAACGCAGGTATTCGGCCAGGTTATCGTCACGCTCCCGGGCATAAGGTTCATAATCGTGATTGGCATATATTGCTTTAACCTGGTAGGTGTTTAGTACATCTGCCCATGCCGCTTCTGGTGTTCCATGCTTGATTTCAATCGCCGAATTGTAGTCTTTCAGCTTTTCATTAAGTGCTTCAAGGGTTTGGTGGATGAAGCTGACACGCGCGTCTTGCCTGTTGCAAAGTTTCTTTAGGATGTTTGTATCAAAAATGAAGAGCAGCAATACCGGATAGTTGCCTTTAAGGGCATGATAAAGTGCTGCATTGTCGTCAATTCTTAGGTCTCTGCGTAGCCAGCAGATGCTGATTTCTGTTTTCATGTAGATTTATAGCCTCAAATTCAGGCGCCGTAAATATCGGTTAATGCATCATTAAGTTGGGTATATTTAAACTTAAAATCTGTTTCCAGTATTTTTTCAGCAGATGTATTTGTGCTCAGGAAAACAACATCACTCATTTCTCCAAGTATAAATTTCAGTACTTTTTCCGGTACATTGAATGGCCATACGGGGCGATGCAGTTTTTTGGCAATTGCCCTGGTTAAAGTTTTATTTGTGACTGGAAACGGAGCACAGGCATTGTAGGCCCCGGAAAGTGTATGCTGCGTTAAGGCATAAACCAGCATAGCTACGATATCATCAATATGAATCCATGGAATCCATTGCTTGCCCGAGCCCAGCGCAGCTCCCGCAAAAAAACGTATCGGCTTTTCAAGGGAAGCCAGTACACCTTCTTTGGCTGCAAGGATAACCCCAATTCTTAGTTTGACAATCCTAATGCCTAATTGCTTTCCCTTGTCAACTGCCTGCTCCCAGGCCTGGCAACATTCTGCCATGAAGCCATAGCCCGAAGGGCTTTCTTCAGTAAGGATTTCATCGCCACAGTCTCCATAATAGCCAACAGCAGATGCCGAAATGAAGCTGCTTACCGGGGCTTTGGTCTCTTTTATGGTTTGGTAAAGTAGCTGGGTCGATAATACCCTGCTGTCTATAATTTGCTGCTTACGTTTTGGACTCCACTTTTGTGCGGCAATGTTCTCGCCCGCAAGGTGGATGATGGTGTCTGTGCCAGACATGCATTCCTGGTCAATTTTATGGTGGTAGACGTCCCATAAAAATACTTTCACGCCAGGGATTTTTTTCTGTTTTCTGGATAAAACGGAAACCTCATGACCTGACTTTAATAAGATGCTGATCAGCTTTTTTCCGATCATTCCTGTTGCTCCCGTTATTAAAATATGCTTGCCCATCTACAGGTTTTTAGTATATAACTATTTGTTGCGTTTTATGTTTGGTAAATTATCTTTTTATAGTAAATATTTTGTTCTGCTTATGTAAAGATTATGTCTGGATTCGCTTTAAGATAAAAAATGGCATATTTTTGAAAATTATCTAAAAGTTTAGTTCAGTTAATGAAGAATAAAAAAATATTGGTTTGGTTTAGAAACGACCTTCGCTTGCATGACAATGAAATGCTGATCGAGGCCATTGCTAAATCTGACAGTATTTTACCGGTTTATTTCTTTGATCCACGTTATTTTGAGGCTACAAGATTTGAAACAGCCAAAACAGGTGTATACAGAACTCAGTTTTTGCTGGAGAGTGTAGCGGCTTTGCGGTTGGCCTTTCAGAAACTAGGAGGTGATATTCTTTTGATTCAGGGAAAACCGGAAGATAAGATCAAAGAAATTGTTGAGCAATTTGAAATCACGGAAGTCTATCATCACAGAGAGGTTGGGCCTGAAGAAACTGAAATTTCCGGGCATGTTGAAGATCTTTTATGGACACTCAAACTCAATTTAAAACACTTCATCGGTCATACCCTGTATAATAAGGAGGACCTGCCTTTTCCGATTAAAGATATTCCTAACGTATTTGCGCAGTTTAAAAAGAAAACCGAGCGGGATGCTATAGTTAAAGCTTGTTTCTTGAGTCCGGATAAGATTAACTTTGTGGAAAACGAAGAATGGGGAGGACTGCCCTCGCTGACTGAACTTGGATTGAATGCAATCGAAAAGGAAATTCCCGAAGGGATATCAACAGGTGGAGAAGAAGCAGGCCTGAAGCATTTGAGCGCGTTATTAGCTGAAAATTCAGAAGTTTATCTCAAATCAGGGTCCAGAAATAATCCCGAAAAACAGGCTTTCTCTTCAAAGCTGTCTGCATGGTTGGCCCTGGGCTGCCTTTCGCCCCGGAAAGTTTATTGGAAAGTGAAAGAAGCCGAGAATACATATGGAGCAAATGCTAACTTTAACCAGATTCTGTTGGGCTTGCTATGGCGGGATTATTTCAGGTTTATGTTCAAAAAGCATGGAATAGCTTTCTTTAAAGAAGATGAACCCGAAAAAGATGCCTTGATTGTTACCGCAGTTATTAATCCAGCTCTTGAAAAATGGAAGGCAGGCAATACAGGGCATCCGATTGTAGACAAATATATGTATGAGTTGAATGCTACTGGTTTTATTCCTCATATTGGCCGTTTGCTGGTGGCAACCTATTTAATCTATGTTTTGAAATTACACTGGGCAAGTGGTGCAGCTTATTTTGAAGAGAAATTGGTTGATTATGCGCCGGCCAGTAATTGGGGTAATTGGGCCAATGTTGCAGGTATAGGTATCGATGCCAAATCTAAAAATACATTTGATCTGGATAAACAATTGAGAATTCTTGATACCGCCATTTCCGATAGCCCCTCCTTCGCCTGATCTGCGGCATTGTCTTTCATGTTTGCCCTGCTTTGATAAATGTTAAACAAAAGTTGTATTTTAAACAAAGTTGTTTAACATTTGTTGTTTGATTAATGTGAAGAAATATTCCATCAGTGATATAGAACGTCTTATAGGTGTAAAGGCCCATACCATCAGGGCCTGGGAGGTGAGGTATAACCTTGTGCCACCCAAGCGCACGGCAACTAATATCCGCTATTACGACGACGAAGACCTGAAAATGCTGCTTAATATTGTCGCATTAAATGAAAACGGGTATAAAATCAGCCGGATTGCGAAACTTAGCAAGGAACAGATCGCAGACCTGGTTAAACAGCTGAATACCGAGTGGGGAAATGAAACGGTACAGTTATTGAACCTTTCGAATGCTGCATTAAGGTACGATGAAAATGATTTTTCAAACATCCTGACCGGATGTATTGAAGAAATGGGCCTGATCAAGACAATGGATGTGGTTTTGTTCCCTTTTATGAAAAGGGTTGGGATGCTGTGGCAAAGTGGCACAATAGACCCTTCTCAAGAACATTTTGCTTCCAATCTCATCAGGGACCGGATTATTGTAGAGATCGATAAAATAGAAAAACCTGAAAAAAAGGACGCATTACGTTTTATCCTTTTCCTGCCGGAAGCTGAAATGCATGAAACAGGATTGCTTTTTGCACGTTACCTGTTAAAAAGGTGCGGGCATGAGACACTCTACCTGGGGTCTGAGATTCCTTATCTTGATATTCAGAAATTAATTAAATCTTACAAGCCAGATTATACATTTATTGTTTTGACCTCTTTAAATCTGGGTAAAGACATTAATAAAATTATCGGTAGGGTAATGGACCATGTAGATGTTCCGCTGCTTGTTGCAGGGAGCCTGATCTCTGAATTCGACATTCTTGTAAAGGATAAACTTATACCTTTAAAAAATGTTTGTGACATGGTCGATTTTCTTGAAGAATTATAAAGAAGTTTGCCTGTTTTTTAAGGTAAAATCCTAATTTTGCATCACTTATAGCATATTTACATATAATGGATAATTTATCTTATCTCAATGGCGCGAACGCCGAATACATAGAGTCCTTATACCAATCCTACAGGCAAGATCCGAATTCAGTAGAATTTGGCTGGCAGAAATTTTTTGAAGGCTTTGACTTTGGCAGAGATTCTTCAGGAACTTCTGTAAGTGCTGAAGCCCCTGAACACTTTTTGAAAGAAATTAATGTGTTAAACATGATCAATGGCTATCGCCAGAGAGGTCATTTGTTTACCCACACCAATCCTGTAAGGGAACGGCGCCAGCATTTACCTACGCTGGATCTGGAAAATTTTGGCTTAGCACAAGCTGATCTGGATACTGTTTTCAACGCAAGCATTGAACTCGGTATCGGAGCCGCAAAATTAAGTGATATCATTGCTTTTTTAAAGCAAACTTATTGTCGTTCAATAGGTGTTGAATATAAATACCTGCGCACCCCGGAAGTGCTTTCCTGGTTGGAGCAAAAAATGGAAGGTGTTCGTAACACGGCAAGTTTCTCTATTGAAGAAAAGAAAAGGATCCTTAAAAAATTAAATGAAGCCGTTAGCTTCGAGAACTTTTTAGGAACCAAGTTTCTTGGACAGAAAAGGTTCTCGCTGGAAGGTGCAGAAGCGCTGATTCCGGCACTTGACTCAGTAATTGAAAAAGGGGCAGAACTGGGAATCGAGGAATTTGTGATTGGCATGGCCCACAGGGGACGCCTGAACGTGCTGGCCAATATTATGCAAAAAGCGTATAAAGATATTTTTGCAGAGTTTGAAGGTAAAAGCTATAGTGCAGATTCTCCGTTTGGTGGTGATGTTAAATACCACCTGGGCTACTCTACGGATGTAACCACAAATGATGGCAAAAGTGTACACCTGAGTTTATGCCCTAATCCATCCCACCTGGAAACGGTTGATGGCGTGGTTGAGGGAATGACGAGGTCTAAAATAGATTTTAAATATGGTGGCGACAACGCCCGTATTGCTCCGATACTGATCCATGGAGATGCTTCCGTTGCCGGGCAGGGAATTGTTTACGAAGTGATTCAGATGGCCGGACTGGACGGTTACAAAACCGGTGGTACCATTCACCTGATCATCAACAACCAGATTGGTTTTACGACCAATTTTAAGGATGCGCGTACAAGTACGTATTGTACCGATATTGCTAAGGTAACCCTGTCACCGGTATTTCACGTAAACGGTGACGATGTGGAAGCTTTGGTTTATGCCATTAACCTGGCGATGGAATATCGTCAGAAATACAGAAATGATGTGTTCATAGATATTCTATGCTACCGCAGGTTTGGACATAACGAGTCGGATGAGCCGAAATTTACGCAACCACTACTTTATAAGGCCATAGAAAAGCATGCCAACTCGAGAGATATTTATATAGATCAGCTGGTAAAGGAAGGGTCTATAGAAGCGAGTGCCGCAAAAGAAATGGAAAAAGAATTCCGTGGTCTTTTGCAGGAGCGCTTGAATGAAGCAAAAGCAATTACTTCTACTTATCAGGACGTGAAATTTGGTGGTGCATGGTCTGACATGCGTATTGCTACACCTAAGGACTTTGAAAGCTCTCCGGTAACCGCTGTTAAGGAAAGTACATTGCTGGAGATTGCAAAGCGGATCAGTACTTTACCTGAGAATAAGAAATTCTTCAAGAAAATTGAAAAACTTTTCGAGGAACGCAGTAAAATGGCCAATACCACGCATGTATTCGACTGGGCCATGGGCGAGCAACTGGCTTATGGCACTTTGCTGGCTGAAGGTAAAAGGGTAAGGTTAAGCGGACAGGATGTGGAACGGGGTACGTTTTCACACCGCCATGCAGTGATTACGCTGGAAGACTCAGAAGAAGAATACATCCCATTGGCGCATATTTCTGATCAGCAGGCGCCATTTGACATTTACAATTCACACTTGTCTGAGTATGGTGTGCTGGGCTTTGAGTATGGTTATGCCATGGCCAACCCCAATGCTTTAACCATTTGGGAAGCCCAGTTTGGTGACTTCTTTAATGGCGCACAGATTGTAGTAGATCAGTATATTGCAAGCGCTGAAACAAAATGGCAGCGTGAGAATGGTCTGGTAATGTTGTTACCTCATGGTTATGAGGGGCAGGGACCTGAGCATTCCTCAGCAAGGATTGAACGCTTTATGGAATTGTGTGCAGATTATAACATGCAGGTAACCAACTGCACTACACCGGCAAACTTTTTCCATGCTTTGCGCAGGCAATTTAAACGCGATTTTAGGAAACCTCTGGTAGTATTCTCACCTAAAAGCCTGTTGCGCCATCCATTATGTGTTTCGCCACTGGCAGACTTTACTGAAGGTAAATTCCAGGAAGTTATCAATGACCCGAATGTGAAAGCAGCGGATGTAACCCGGGTATTGTTCTGCAGCGGTAAGATTTACTACGAGTTACTGGAAAAACAGCAAAAGGATAAAATTAAAGATGTTGCTATCGTGCGTGTAGAGCAGTTGTACCCTACACCTGTTGCACAAATGGAAGCGGTTTATAAAAAATATAAAAACGCTAATGAGTCGGTATGGGTACAGGAAGAACCAGAGAATATGGGCGCATGGCCATATTTGCTGCGCAAATTGAGAAAGACTATTTTTAGCAATATTGAATTGATTTCCAGAAAGGAGAGCAGCAGTACTGCCACGGGATATGCTAAGCAACATGCAGATCAGCAGGCTTATATCCTGGCAAAGGCTTTTGAGATGCCGGTTACTGAAGTAGAGAAGAAGATCGCTAAAAAATCAGTAAGTAAAGTATTTAATGTAGATTAGAAAAATAATACATCAGTTATGAGTATAGAAATAAAAGTTCCGCCGGTTGGCGAGTCGATAACAGAAGTTGTTTTATCCCGTTGGGTGAAAAATGATGGTGATGCAGTTGAAATGGATGAAGTGATTGCTGAGTTGGAGTCTGATAAAGCAACTTTCGAATTAACTGCAGAACAAGCCGGAACTTTAAGAACGGTAGCTAGCGAAGGGGATACCCTTGCCATAGGTGCTGTAGTTTGTAAAATTGAAGATGGGGGTGCTGCACCTGCAAAACCTAAAGAAGAAGCTGCCCCTGCTGCCGAAAAGCCTGTTGCCGATAAAGCTGCTGCACCGGTTGCTGAGAAATCTGGTGAAAGCTATGCTACAGGTACGCCATCGCCTTCTGCAGGTAAAATACTGGCAGAAAAAGGGGTTGATCCTGCTGCTGTTAAAGGAACAGGGGTAGATGGAAGGATCACTAAAGAAGATGCCTTGAATGCACAGAAAGCTGCACAGCCTGTTGCGAAAGCTGAGGCACCAAAGGCAGCAGCAGCTGCCCCGGTTGCTGGTTCAAGAAACGAACGTCGTGAAAAGATGTCGCCGCTGCGTAAAACAGTAGCTAAACGTTTAGTGAGCGTAAAAAATGAAACGGCCATGCTGACTACCTTTAACGAGGTGAACATGAAGCCAATTATGGACCTGCGTGGAAAATATAAAGATCAGTTTAAAGAAAAATACGGTGTTGGCCTTGGGTTCATGAGCTTTTTTACTAAAGCGGTATGCGAAGCATTGAAAGATTTCCCTGCTGTAAACGCACGCATTGAAGGTGAAGAACTGGTATATAATGAGTTTGCGGACATTTCTATTGCGGTTTCTGCACCTAAAGGGCTTGTTGTTCCAATCATCAGGAATGCAGAAAGCATGAGCCTTGCGCAGATTGAAAAAACAGTAATTGAACTCGCTACTAAAGCGCGCGATAGCAAACTGACCATTGAAGAGATGACAGGTGGTACATTTACCATTACCAATGGTGGTGTTTTTGGTTCGATGATGTCGACCCCGATTATCAATGCCCCTCAGTCGGCCATTTTAGGCATGCACAATATTATTGAGCGTCCGGTTGCTGAGAAAGGTGAAGTGGTAATCCGTCCGATGATGTACGTGGCTTTGTCTTACGATCACCGCATCATTGATGGCAGGGAATCTGTAGGCTTCCTGGTTAGGGTTAAGCAATTGCTGGAAGACCCAGCCAGATTACTTTTAGGCATATAATATTTTGTAAAATATTGAATAGAAAAGGGCACTGAAAATATTCAGTGCCCTTTTTGTTGCGATTGTTTTCTATTTTAGCGGCTTTACCCGATACAGATTTTTATGAAACTTTTTATCAGTACCCTCTTCCTTGCTTGTTTCCTGACATTGAATGCTTTTTCACAAACCCGCCAACAGCATTCTGGCTGGCTGTTTATCCTGAACAGTACTAAATTTAATGACAAATGGGGGGCACACCTTGATGTTCAACTCCGGTCGGAAGACAACTGGGACGGGCTAAGGAACTTTTTATTCAGACCTGGTGTCACCTATTACATAGATAAAAACAGTAATGCGACGCTGGGGTACTTGCTGGCCAATACTTATTTAAGTTTAGACGGACTTAAGGACAATACCCTAACCGAACACCGCATATGGGAACAGTACATCCTGACCCATAAAATTAAAACCTTAAACATACAGCACAGGTTCCGGTTGGAGCAGCGTTTCATGGAAACCAATCAGGCTGATGTTTTTGCTCAGCGTTTGAGGTATTTCTTCAGATTCGTATTGCCTATTGGTCAGAAACAGGAAACTTTTACAAAAGGCCCCTTTGTTGCCTTGCAGAATGAACTGTTCTTTAATGTTCAAAATAAATCAAAGTTAAACAATCACTTTTTTGACCAGAACAGGGCGTATGGCGCATTGGGTTACCGCTTTTCCAAAAGCTTTGACCTGGAAGCAGGTTACATGAACCAGGCCACAAAAGGAACCACCAATAACACCATGAACAACATAGTGCAGCTGGCCGTTTATACCAGGTTTTAATTTACAGGCTTTAAGCCGATGTAAAAATTAGGGTCTGCCTGAAAAGATTTATTGGTTATCTGTGGATCCACAGTGGTTGTTTTCCATGCCTCAGAAGGGTAAATGTAACTGAAAACCCCAGGCTTTAATGAAACTTTGACTGGCATGTCAAAGTCTTTTACACTGGCCAGCCAACGGTACTTAAGCAGCCCCCCGCTAATCTGGTATTCAAGTACCGGGATGTCTTTGGACCGCAGGTACTGATCGAATATTTTGCTCAGTTTCAATCCGCTTTGCGCAGTTATATAATCTTCTACCTGTTTTGTGGTTACAGTTTTGTGGTAAAACGTTTTGTTAAGACCGCGAAGAATATTCCTGAACTTCTTGTCATTGTTAATCAGTTGCCGGATCAGGTGCAGCATGTTGGCGCCTTTGTAGTACATATCCCCTGAGCCTTCACTGTTCACATCGTAATGACCAATGATGGGCCTGTCGTTTTTGACATTTGCCCGGATGCCTTTTACATAGGCTGTAGCAGCTTCTTTGCCATACCTGCTTTCTGTAAACAGCGCTTCAGAATAGTTGGTGAAACTTTCATGCACCCACATGTCGGCAATGTCTTTTGTGGTGATGTTGTTGCCAAACCATTCGTGACCGCTTTCGTGAATGGTAATGAAATCAAATTTCAGTCCCCAGCCAGAATCTGAGAGGTCGTTGCCCTGGTAACCTTTTCTAAAACCATTGCCATAGGCAATTGCACTTTGGTGCTCCATACCCAGATGGGGCGCCTGAACAATTTTATAGCCATCTTCATAGAACGGATATGGGCCGAACCAATGTTCAAAAGACTGAAGCATGGGTTTTATATCTGCATCCCAATGCGGCCGGGCTTTGGTGCTGTCTTCCTGCAGTGACCAGAAGTCGAGCGATAGGTTGCCTTTTTCGCCTTTGTATTCTGCTGTCCAGTGTGCATATCTTCCAATATATAAAGTTACATTGTAATTGTTAATGGGATTGGCTACAAACCAGTTGTACTGTGTATAGTTGCCGGGCTGCTGAACAATACTCCTTAGCCGCCCGTTAGACACCTCTTGCAAACCTTTTGGAACACTGATGCTGATGAGCATGCTGTCTACCTCATCACTCTGGTGGTCTTTGTTGGGCCACCATGAGCTTGCTCCAAAGCCCTGACAGGCCACAGAAACCCATGGGTTTCCTGATTTGTCTTTGCTGAAAATAAAGCCCCCGTCCCATGGCGGTCTTTTTGCAATGACAGGCTTCCCGGAATAATACACTGTGAAGCTTGCTTTTGCGCCCTTACTGATGGTTTTAGGAAAAGTTACAAAGACTGCATTAAACTCTCTTTTGAATTTCAGTTCCTGATTGTTGTAGACCACTTTTTCTACTTTCAGGTTGCTAAAGAGGTCGAATTGCAATTGACTGAAGTTTTGAGTAGCCGTAAATTGAAACTCATTGCTGCCGCTGATGGATTTATTGTTGATGTCGACCTTTATATCCAGGTGATAGTATTTCAGGTCATAACAGCTGCGCAGCGGGGTTAACTTTCCTCTTAATGTATCGGCCCGTGAGTATTGCTGGGGTCCGTCCATCAGCTGTGCTGAAGCTGTGCCGGTTATGAAAAGCAGAAGGGCAATGGCAGTATACAGGAAGGTTTTCATTTGAGCTTATGGTTTTAATACGGTAACGGTTATGGCCGAGGAATTGTGTACATCATGAAAAATCCGGTGCGTGGCTTTTTGGAAGTCACCCGGTTCCGCTTCATAAATGTTCATAAACTGCTGTGGATTGCGGTCGGCCAGCGGAAACCATGAGTTTTGTACCTGTACCATGATCCGGTGGCCTTTTTTGAAGGTGTGGGCAACATCTGGGAGAGTGTAGTTCACTTTTGTTATTTCACCTGGAACCATTGCCTCAGGTTTTTCAAAGCTGTTCCGGTATTTGCCCCGCATGATCTCTGCCCGCACCAGCATCTGGTAACCGCCCATCACCAGGTTTTTCGGATTTGGATTCGGATTGGCTTCATCTTCAGGATACACATCTATGAGTTTTACCACGTAGTCTGCATCGGTACCTGTAGTAGAAACCACGAGTTTGGCCAATACCGGGCCGGTAAGTGTAATGTCAGTTGTGAGCGGTTTGGTCTTAAAAACCCGTACATCCGGTCTGCGCGAGGCGAAACGCTGATCATCGATCATGTACTCTCTCGATCTGCCTGTCATCACCCCGTCCTGTGAAGGTACCGGAGCGTTGGGGTCACTCACATATTCATCCCAGCTATCGGTTCGTTGCACCTTTTCAAAACTAAGCCCCCCGTTTGGTTGGAAATACAATGTTTTTTCCTCTGTTTCCTTCGGCGGCCAGGTATTAAAGCCTTTCCACTGGTTGCTTCCTGTAATAAAGATGTTGGCTTCCGCAGGTTTAAAGTTGCCTTCGTTTTTGAGGTGATATTTAAAAAAAGGGAGTTCAAAATTTTCCTGATACCAGCTGCTGGTCGGTTGCCCGAAGTCAATGTCTCCGAAGCTGCTGCCATTTCCCCTTACCCAGCCGCCATGAAACCAGGGGCCTGCAACCAGGATGTTATTGGCTCCGGGGTTTTGTTTTTCAATAGATTTATAGGTTGCAAAAGTACCGTAGGCATCTTCGGCATCAAAGAAACCGCCTACTATCATTACTGCGGGCCTTATTCCTGTTAAATGCGGTTCGATGTTTCTTGCTTTCCAGAAAGTATCCAGGTTAGGGTGGGCAAACAAGTTGTTCCAGAATTTGATGCTGTCTGCAAAATATTTCTCTTTCAGGTTTTTAACAGAACCCTCTTCGAGATAAAACCGATATAGATCCTGGGTAGGAAATTTAAATCTTTTGGGCCCTTTGTCGGGTGTAATGGGGCTTGGTCTTGGTGCCCCAAACGTGCTCATAAAAGGAAATGCATCCGCAAGAAACAGGGTGCCGTTGTGGTGAAAATCATCACCAATGTACCAGTCGGTAACCGGGGCTTGCGGTGAAACAGCTTTTAAGGCGGGATGGGCACCCGGCAGGGATGTTGTCGCATAAAACCCAGGATAGGAAATTCCATAGATACCCACCTTCCCGTTATTGTTCCCGATATTTTTGATCAGCCAGTCTATGGTATCATAGGTGTCAGAACTTTCATCAATGTCTTTTTTGCTCTTTTTACGGGCAACATGCGGTCTGATGTCTTCAAAGTCCCCCTCGCTCATCCATTTTCCCCTTACGTCCTGGTACACGAAAATAAAGCCTTCCCTCATTTCAGCAGGGAAATTGCCCAGGCTGGTTTTGTATTTGTCTTTGCCGTAGGGCGAAACGGTATAAGGTGTTCGGTTGAGCAGAATAGGATATTTTTTTGTTTTGTCTTTAGGAACATAAATCGAAGTGAAGAGCCTGATACCATCGCGCATAGGGATCAGCTGCTCCAGCTTGGTATAATGCTGCCTTACATATGCAGAATCTGTTTGCTGTGCATAGCCCGAAAGGTCATTAAAAAGAAAGAAAAATGCAACAACCAGAAATTTTAAAGAAGTCATAGTCAGCGTTTGTTTAAAGCATAAATATATGGAATTGCATACTGAATACGGGATAGGTTTATTAACTTTACGCAAAAAAATCCTTAATATGCAATACGATGTAGTTGTAATTGGCTCGGGCCCGGGCGGTTATGTTGGAGCAATCAGATGTGCCCAATTAGGCTTAAAAACGGCAGTTATAGAAAAGTATAAAACTTTTGGTGGTACCTGTTTAAATGTAGGTTGTATTCCTTCAAAAGCACTGTTAGATTCTTCAGAGCATTTTCATAACGCAGCTCATACGTTTCAGACACATGGCATCAATTTGAAAGATCTGAAGGTTGATATGCCGCAGATGATCGCACGTAAAAATGATGTGGTAGCTCAAAATACAGCAGGCATACAATATCTTTTCAAAAAAAATAAGATAGATGCATTTGAGGGGGTAGGCTCTTTTGTTGACAAGAACACGATTAAAATTACCAAAGATGGTAAATCGGAAACCATAACAGCAAAAAATGTAATCATTGCTTCAGGTTCCAAGCCTACTGCACTGCCTTTTTTGCCAATTGACAAAAAAAGGATCATTACTTCTACGGAGGCTTTGAACATTACTGAGGTGCCAAAACAAATGATTGTGATTGGTGGCGGGGTAATCGGTCTGGAGCTGGGGTCTGTTTACGCACGTCTGGGCACTAAAGTTTCTGTCATTGAATTTATGCCTTCTATTATCGGAACTATGGATGCCGGCCTGGGGAAAGAGTTACAGCGTGTTTTGAAAAAATCGCTTGGCATGGAGTTCTTTATGGGGCATAAAGTTACCGGAGCAACGGTTAAAGGTAAAAAGGTTACGGTAACTGCCAATAATGCAAAAGGCGAGGAAGTTAAATTTGAAGCCGATTATTGTATTGTTGCAGTAGGACGTACTGCTTATACAGATGGGCTGGGATTGGAAAACATTGGCATTAAAACCGAAGAAAGAGGCAATAAAATCCCTGTGAACGACCATCTGGAAACCTCCGTTCCTGGTGTTTATGCAATTGGTGATGTAATTAAAGGTGCCATGCTGGCGCATAAAGCCGAAGATGAAGGCGTATATGTTGCAGAAAGAATAGCGGGGCAAAAGCCGCACATTAATTATAACCTTATCCCTGGTGTGGTTTATACCTGGCCGGAAGTCGCTTCAGTGGGCTATACCGAGGAGCAGCTGAAAGAAAACGGTGTTCAATATAAAGCAGGATCGTTTCCTTTTAAAGCCAGTGGCAGGGCTAAGGCAAGTATGGATACCGATGGATTTGTAAAGGTATTGGCAGATGCAAAGACTGATGAGATATTAGGCGTGCATATGATTGGCCCACGCGCTGCAGATATGATTGCTGAAGCTGTGGTAGCGATGGAATTCCGTGCTTCGGCAGAAGATATTGCCAGGATATGCCATGCGCACCCTACTTATACGGAGGCCATGAAAGAAGCAGCTATGGCAGCTACTGAAAACAGGGCCATACACATTTAACAAGAATTATTTGTTTGAAAAAGGGAGGTTTAATTAAAGCCTCCCTTTTTTATGCGCTTAGCTAATATTTTATGAAGTAAAAATAGGGGTATTGGCATGGGGCTGATTTGAAGTGTTGAGCCCTTATCTTCACCCTTTGTTCGGAGATTGGTGTGCCCTTGCCCTCAAAAAGTACCTTTTTCCGAAGCAAAGGCAGAGCCAGCGGATAACCAGGGCAGTTGCAGCCCCCTCGCAGTCCCCTTTATGGCCCTTCTTTGCTGGCCTTTTGTTTTAACTGTGGATAGGCTTGATACAAAACCTTGATGGCAATTTCGATCAGCCTCAGGTTTTCATCGTAATGTCCATGCTGTACTTCCACATTGATGTATGGGATTTTGTTGAGCATTGCATAGATGGATAAAGAGCCATCGTCTGGCGCATTTGCAGATTGTAAAACCACATTCACGTTTTCTTTTTTGAGCCCATTGAATAATTTAAGATCAGTAACAAAAACCAGATCGTCGGGGTCCATCCCAAAATTAATATACACAGAATCTGCACTTGTTTCCAGCTCATAACCTTTCAGATAGGATGCAATGCCGAAATCTCCATCCGTATTGTTGTGCAGGGTAAAGATGTAGCCCTGTTTTTCAGGATCATAAAGCTGCAATATGGTTTTTGCGCCACGTTCCAGGTGCTTTACCACATCGTCGTCTACAAGCCCATACTTTTCAATCCCTATTGGAAGGCCTTTTTTGGTATAAATGCTGTTGGGGTCTGTCTGGAACCTTTCTCCCTGGTTCGACAGCCTGAAATTTCTGATGCCGCCGTATTGGCAGTCGATCAGTGTTCCTCCGCTAAACCTGATGTATTCAAATGCTGCTTTTACACCGGTGTCCTCATCATCATGTATAGCCAGAAACTGAATTCCGGGCGTGCGGTAGGTATATCTGACCAGATTTACGGTCAGGTCGTTCATCGCAATCCTGGTGGTGTCTGAAACAATCCCTTCAAATACAGGAGGGTGTTGGGCCTGTGCCGGAAATAAAAGACAAAGCAATATAATTAAGGTGTTGTATTTCAGCATGCTGTAATTATACAGCTTTGGATTGAAAATTGTTTGGTCGGGAAAACAAAAAGAGGAACTTTTCAGGGTTCCTCTTTCTTATTCGGATATGTTATAGGATTACTTTACCTCTTCAAGATCGTACTCTAAAACATCTTTGTGGTCATATGGCTCAACCAGCAATTCGTCTATCGTCTTACCTTTTTTATTGAAGCCTAATTTTTCCAATATGATGTCGAAAATCAGGTAAACCACAGGTACAACGATCAGGGTCAAAAACAGGGAACTGGTTAATCCGCCTACGATAACCCAGGCCAGACCATTTTTCCATTCTGCACCGGCACCACTTGCCAGGGCAATAGGAAGCATACCAAAAATCATGGCTATAGTAGTCATCAAAATCGGACGCAAACGTGCGTGGTTAGCTAAAATTAACGCTTCTATCGTTGATTTTCCTTCTGCTTTCATGTGGTTGGTAAAATCGACAAGGATAATTGCGTTTTTGGCCACAAGCCCCATCAGCATGATAAAACCTAAAATGGTAAAAATACCGATAGAGTTGTTTGTGAGCGCAAGCGCAAGGAAAGCCCCGATCAATGCCAGTGGCAGCGAGAACATCACCACAAATGGGTAAACAAAACTGTCATACAATGCCACCATAATCAGGTATACCAGAATGATGGATGCCATTAAGGCAATGCCCAGTGTACCAAAGCCTTCAGCCTGGTTTTCCTGATCACCAGCCCAGGTGTAGCTCACGCCTATAGGGGCTTTCATCTTCCCGTTTTCCTGAAGTTCTTTCAGCTTGGCCTGGAATTCGGCAACTACCGTTCCTGTTGGCCTACCGATAGACTGTGCCTTAACCGAAACTGAAGTAGATTTGTTTAAACGCTCCAGCTGACTTGGTCCTGAACCTTCTGTAATGGTAGCAAATTGTGACAGTTTGATCTGTGCACCCTGATTGTTTACAAAGACCAGATTACGTACATCATCCACATTTTTTCTGTTGAAATCCTGATATTGGATATTGATGTCGTATTCATACTCACCTTTCCTGTATTTACCATCGGTGTTTCCAGCAAAGGCGGTTTGCATGGTGGCACCTACAGTTTGCAGGGTTAAGCCTAAAGCCGACATCTTATCCCGGTCTACCTGAACGTTGATCTCAGGTGTTCCTTTTTCAACAGACAATTTAATCTCTGTCGCACCTGGAATTTTTGCAAGGACCTTTTGTGCCCCTTCGGCATATTTTAATGCGCTGTCCAGGTCAGATCCCATTACAACCAATTGTATCGGTGCGTTTTCGGCAATACCCAGGATACTGATCGGAACGGTTTTAACTTTTGCACCTACCAGTTCTTTGGCAAGGGCACGACTCATCTTTGTTGCAAAAATATCTGAAGAAACACCTTCACGCTGGTCGCGTTCAACCAGCTTAACGTTGATCTCCGATTTATAGGCTGTAGCCTGGGTTCCGCCGAAGTCACCGCTGGCCTGTCCCACTGTGGTAATCAACTGCGTAATTTCAGGTTGTTTGCTTAAGAATGCTTCGGCACGTTGGGTATAGAAATTGGTTTGCGACAAAGGCGCATCTTTAGGCAATTCAATCTGCACCAGGAACTCCCCTTTATCAGATTTTGGGAAGAACTCTGAACCGATAAAGCCCGCAACAGCTAACCATATTGACGCAATAAACAACACTACAATTGCTAAAATGGTACGTCTTTTATGGTTTAAAGACCATTTTAAAATGTTTGTAACCCAAAGGGTGAATTTTTTCAATTGCTTTTCAAACCAAAGGATAAAGCGGCCGAAGACGTTCTTGCCTTCAATATGTTCCAGTTTACCATACCTCGAAAAAAGGAGCGGTACAATGGTAAATGAGGCCAGCAAGGAAAGTAGTGTTGCAATAATTACAACCACACAGAACTGTCTTAAAATGTTGGAAACCAGGCCTGTACTTACGGCGATAGGGAAGAAAACGACTACAATTACAAAGGTAATGGAAACAACTGTAAAACCAATTTCCCTTGTAGCATCTGAAGCGGCCCTCACTTTGTTTTTACCCATCTCCATGTGTCGCTGGATGTTTTCCAGTACCACAATCGCGTCATCCACAAGGATACCTACCACCAGCGAAAGCCCCAGTAAGGACATCAGGTTTAAGGTAAAGCCAAACAGACCGATACCAATAAAAGTTGCAATTAATGAGGCAGGGATAGATACCATTACAATTAACGCGTTCCTCAAACTATGCAGGAAGAACAACATTACAAATGCTACCAGCACTACTGCCAGCATTAAATCGTGAATAACCGCATCTGCAGATTCCAAAGTGAAAATAGAGCTGTCGTTTACGATCTTAATGTCCAGATTGTTGGCTGCATATTCTACCTTAAGCTTTTCAATAATGGCATGTACACCTTTACTTACTTCTACGGCATTTGCATCACTTTGTTTAATGATCTGAATGGCAATCGCACCTTTTCTGTTGATACGGGCTAGTTTTTCTGTTTCTTTCTGAGCATCCTGTACATCGGCAACATCGCGCAGGCGGATTTGAGAACCATCTTTGGAGGTGGTCAGTACCAGGTTCCTCAATTCATCCAGGTTTCTGTATTTACCAGATAAACGGATTAAAACGTCCTGGTTTTCTGTTTTTACACTCCCTGTAGGGAAATCCAGGTTCGAAGTCAGGATCATCTGTTGCACCTGTGGTACAGAAAGGTTGTAGCCTTGTAGTTTATCTGCATCCAATGATACCTGGATCTCTCTTTCGGAACCACCAATCAGGTTAACCTGGGCAATACCGCTCACCCTCGAAATTACCGGGGCAATCCTTTGGTCCATCAGATCATAAAAGCTGATGTCGTCCATTTTTGCAGAGGCCGACATCGTGATCACCGGTAAATCATCCAAAGAGAATTTACTTAAGGATGGTGTTTTTACATCTTCAGGCAGTTCTGATAAAATGGCGTTTACCTTACGTTGCGCATCATTTAGGGAAATGTCAATATTGGCTTTATCTGTTAAGGTAATGGTAACGGTAGATAAACTCTCAAATGAAACTGCGTTTATTTTTTTGATGTTTTCCATTGACGATACCGCATCTTCGATCTTCTTGGTTACGGTATTCTCTACCTCGGCAGGGGATGCTCCCGGGTAAATGGTTGAAATAGATACTACGTTGTTTGAGAATTTTGGCAATAACTCATAACCCAACGAAAAGTAACTCAACAGCCCCAGCAGGGTAAGTGCGGTAAACACCACAATTACCAGGGAGGGCCTTTTTATCGATATATCTGTTATCTTCATCTTCTTTTTATTTTACTATGCTCACAGGAGTACCGTCGGCCAGGTTGATCTGTCCGCTGGTGATTACAGTCTCGCCTTCATTTAATCCTTCCAGAATTTCAACTGAATCACCCAAAATACGACCTGCAATTACTTTGCGAAGTTTAGCGGTATTGCTGGCCTTGTCTAACACAAATACCTGGTTGCTGCTTACACTACCCACAAAAGAAGTGCGGGGAACCAAAATTCCGGGAGCCTGTTTAGGAAAGTTAAATACGGCGGTACCATACATTCCTGCTCTAAGGCTGTTTTTGGTATTGTTGTCTACTTCAATTTCTATCGGGAAGTTCAAAGTCCCATCAGCTTTAGCTGCAATAAAAGTAATTCTGCCATTGAATTTTTCTGTAGGAAAAACAGAAGACTTGATTTCTATTTTATCACCTATTTTAAGATTGGCCACCTGTGACTCATTTACATTTACCTTAAGCTTTAATTTGGAAACGTCAACAATTTCAAATAACTGTGTTCCCTGAGCGGTAACAAATGCACCAACTTCAATGTATCTTTTGTTGATGATGCCATTAATCGGAGATTTGATGTTAGCATCGCTCAACCTTCTTTGCGAGGCCTGTAAACGTAATTTCGCATTTTGCGTTGCCAATTTCGCCTGGTCCAGCTGCTGTTGGGTTACGCCGCCAGTTGCATAAGAGCTTTTGTACCTGGCTTCGTCCCTTAACGCATTTTGATAGGTTGCTTCGGCAGTTTCCCTGTCCGTATTGATGATCTCTGCATCGATACGAGCCAGTACCTGTCCTTTGCTTACACGGTCGCCTTCTTCTACAAGGATCTTACTCACCCTTCCGGCATTTTCCGATAGGAAGTTCAGTTCCTGTTTAGGTACAAAGCTTCCGTTGCTGCTAAAATCCAGGTCAACTACTTTTTTCTCTACACTTGCAACACGCACGGCAATAGCCCCACTTCCTTGTGCAATAAAGGCTGTTTTTGCTTCGTTCTTCTTCTTATTGTTGCTGAGCACCAAAGCAATCCCGCCCAGGGCAAGTATAATTATTAAGGCTGTTATTATCCCTCTTTTCATTGTAATAGCGATTTTATATTTCCGTTTGATTTGATTAATTGTATTTCGGCAATTTTATAATTTAATAATGCCTGAGTGTAGCTGTTTTGTGCTGAAGTAAGTGCGTTTTCGGTATCCAGCAGATCTGTTAAACTGGCCAGACCGTTGTTGTAATTGTTTTGTGTGCTTCTGTAGATTTCATCAGCCAGTTCAGCATTTTTCTTTTGTGAGTTAATGGTGTTTATGCTGTTACGTAACTGGATTTTTGCATTTTCGTAAGCCATGTTCAACGAGTTTTTCGACTCTCTTCTGTCTTCCCGAGCTTTTTGAATATCTACATCGGCCTGGCGGATTTTTGAACGGGTTAAGAAACCGTTAAAAATCGGCACTTTTAAGGTTAAACCAACGGCCGATGCCCCAAAACCAATTGCATTAGGGTTGGATTTTAAAAAATCGAAACCGCCGCTCTGGCTGGAATAGGTGTAGTTTCCTGTTAAAGCCAGGCTTGGATAATATTCAGACACATAAGCCTTGCGCTGCAATGAAAGCAATTTGTCCTGGATGTCCAGAATTTTGATCTCAGTCCTGTTGTCCATGCTTAAAGAATCACTAAACTGCGGTAAGTGGGTCACTTCCGTGAGCTCTGTTTTTGGTAATGTGATTTCCGTGCTTACAGGCATGCCCATTGCAAATTTCAACTGGTTCTCCAACTGTGTAATGGCATTAATGGTCTGCTCCCGTTGTGTCTCTAAATTCGTGAGGTTTACTTTGATCCGGTCTACGTCAATCTTTTTTGCCAACCCGTTTTTATACTGATTGGAAATGATCTTCTCTATCACATTTACATTTTTGATATTAGTGTCTATCACATTCAATTGCTGCCTGTTCACTAAGACCTGGTAATAGTTATTGGCAACCAGTTCAATGATCTGTTCCTCGGTTAACTGGGAAGTCAGATTGTAGTATTCCTCACTGGATCTCGCAGCCTGCAGCCCTGTGAAAACCTGCTGGTTGAACAATTGTTGTGAAAGCTGGATTCCGGCAGATGAATTCCAGTTTTGTCCGAGTTTGATAGATTGCGGGCTCCCGCCGAAGTCGGCTACCAGTTTTCCAATGATAGGGTTGTAGTTTAAACCAGCATTACCTGTAATTTGTGGTAAAGCCTGGGCCCTTACCTCCTGCACTTTATATTTACCGCCGTCTATGTCAAGCTTTGATTTCCGTACTTTGACGTTGTTTTGCAGCGAGTAGTTCAGCGCTTCCTTTAACGTCAGCGTTTGCTGAGCGTTAACCGTACCCGATAACAGTAACCCCAGCAGTGCCAGTGGAATTATTTTTATCTGTTTGATTATTGTATTCATATATAGCCTATTGTTATTTTAGTCCTTTAATAAATATACGCGACAGGCTAAGCTGCCTTTCCAGTATGTTTTTCATTTCCTTTTTGCTGGGAAAGAGCTCTTTATTGCCATGCAGTATGCATAAGGATGTGATCCCTGCCAGACTGTCCAGGTAAAGCTCCGCAGTTTTATAGGTTTCCATTGGTCCAATCTCCTTTTTGTCTATCGACCTTTGAAATATATCTGCATGCAGCTGTATGTTTTTTCCGTGCATATTCATGAAATGTTCTTTCAGTTCATCCGAGTTCAATGAAGAATCAGGGCTGCCCCCTGATAAATGGAGCATATAGTACTTTTGAAAGAAGCGATGTCTGATTTCGATGAAGCCAGCCATACAATCTTCCAGCGGAACATCAGCAAACTGATCTTTCTCTACCATCTCAAAATAGTCATTGAATATTTTTTCGATCACTCCAAGTACCAAACTGTTTTTATCAGGAAAATAATAATACAGAGAAGGTTTGGATACTGAGAGGTCTTCCGCAATTTCATTCATTGTGGTTTTATTGATTCCATAATGTATAAAACGTTTGATCGCCCCTTCAATAATTGCTTCTCTTTTTTTATCTGTCTCTACCATTCTACTTTTTTACTTTCTGACTTTTTTATTTCAGTAGTCAAAAATACGGCCATAATTCCGCTTAAAGAATTTTACCTTTAAAATGCAGGTAAACTGACAATTAAATGACTGTTTAAGCTAGGATTTTGGCTTCAGGCCTTGTAAAAAAATTTCGGCAAACAATTTTTCCTTGATAAAGATCTGTTTAAACTGCTCTTTTCCAGGGAATATGTTCTTGTCTTTGGACATGATATTGAAGTGTATGCCAGACAGGGCGTCGAGAAATATTTCGGTAGTAAGTTTGGGGTCTTCCATGGCAAGTTCACCACTTGCAATCCCCCTGCTGAATAAGGAGCTGATGATGATGGCTTCAAAGGCCCGGGCTTTACTGAACTTGTCGTAAAGGTTATCGGGCAATTCACTGCCAATAATTTGTGTTGATTCCAGCAGGTTGTAGTATTTTTGAATAAAAGACTGTCTTTTTTGTAAAAGTTTATAAATGCCTTCTGTCGAAGTACTGGCTTTATCAATGGACTTTACCAGGTCCCTGCTAATGATCTGCATCAGGTGTTCAATGGAACTCACATATAAACTCAGTTTGTCCGGAAAGTAGTAGTAGAGCAAAGCCTTTGAAAATGAGACATCTTTTGCGATTTCGGTCATGGTTGTTTTTGACAGGCCATAATGTGCGAACCGTTTCAATGCAGCTTCAATAATTAAGCTTCTCTTTTTATCCTGATTTTCCATACAAATTACTATTCTCTCCTTTAGGGCAAGTATTACTAAGCTATTTTATCAATTCAGGCGAAAAATAGTCAAAATTTTTAAATATTACTTTTAACATATTTATTACAAGTCTTAACAATTACATTTGTGCCAGATCTAATCATTTAGCTTACTTATGTCTATTCTACAGCAAAATATATCTCTTAAACCCTACAACACATTTGGTGTCGATGTCAAATCATCCCTTTTTGCCGAGGTGTTCAGTATTGAAGCACTGAAGGGATTGCTGGGAATGGATGTGGTAAGACAGAACCGCTTACTGGTTTTAGGCGGAGGAAGCAATCTGCTGTTTACAAAGGATTTTGATGGACTGGTGATTAAAATAAGCATACCCGGCATTTCGGCTACTACTGATACTGATGGGGAGCGGGTACTGGTAACGGCTGGAGCGGGTGTGGTATGGAACGATCTGGTGAACTACTGTGTGGTAAATGGCTATGCAGGTATAGAAAACCTGAGCCTTATTCCTGGAACTGTAGGTGCATCGCCTATACAAAATATAGGTGCCTACGGTGTGGAGCTCAAAGATGTTTTTCATTCCTGTACTGCTTATGAAATTGCGACAGCAGAAGAAAGGACCTTTAAATTTGAAGATTGTAAGTTTGGTTACCGGGATAGTACCTTTAAAAATGAGCTGAAAGGCCGTTACATCATTACTGCTGTCAGTTTTAAATTGAACAGACAGGCGCAGCTAAATACCAGTTACGGGGCAATCCAGGCCGAACTTCAGAATAGGCACATATTACAACCAACAATTGCCGATATCTCAAAGGTGGTAGCTCACATCAGGGTAAGTAAGTTGCCGGATCCATCTACGATAGGTAATGCCGGAAGTTTTTTTAAAAATCCCGTAATTAGCCAGGCACAGTTTAAAGAAGTGTTGACTAAATTTCCTGATATTGTACATTATCCCGCTGCCGACCAGAAAGTTAAGCTGGCTGCCGGCTGGCTTATTGAGCAATGCGGTTTTAAAGGAAAGGTGGTTGGCGAGACAGGTACCTGGAAAAATCAGGCCCTGGTTCTGGTTAATCATGGCGCTGCAACAGGACAGGAAGTGTATGATTTTTCAGAAGAGATCATACGTACAGTGTATGCCAGGTTTGGTGTAGAGCTGGAGCGGGAAGTAAATATTCTGTGAAATAGACGGTTAGCGTCATTTATCGGAAAAAAATTAATTTCTTAACATCAATATCCTCCTTTTTGGTACATATCTTGTGTAGTGTTTAGTGTCTAAGATTAAACAGATTTTGAGCGCCACTCAAAAAAATGCTTGTTAGTTTTTTAACCCTAAAACTTAAACACTATGACAAAAAATGAGTTCAACCTTCAGCTAAACAATCATTCAATTTCTTTACAATCCTTCGCCCTGAATTTTACGAAAGATATTGAGGATGCAAACGATCTGGTGCAAGATACCATGCTTAAGGCGGTTACCTATTATGGGAAGTTTAAAGAAGGGACCAATCTAAAAGGCTGGTTGTTTACGATAATGAAGAATACTTTCATTAATAATTACAGGCGTCTGGTGAAAACAAACGCTTTGATTACCAAATCAGATGATATTTCCTCGGCCAACCTGCACTACAGTGCTACCAAAAATGCCAGCGAAAGTAAATTTATTATAGGAGACATCAATAAAGCGCTTGCTAACCTTCAGCCAGAGTATTACGTTCCTTTTGTAAAATACTTTGAGGGTTATAAATATCATGAGATTGCCGAAATGCTGGAGATTCCAATTGGAACCGTAAAAACCAGGATCCATGTGGCCAGACAGATTCTGAAAAAATACCTGAAAACCTATTCTAAGGATATTCTGGGAACAGAAATGGTTTAAAACTCATTTTGTTCTTTTAATGAAATGGTTTGCCGGTATGCCTTTTACCCCAGGTTTTACTGTAAACATTCCGCCGCTGTATGGACATTGCAATAGTTCTGCTTCAGAAGTCGATGTCCGTGCAGTGGTGATGTAAAGCGTGTCCAGATTTTCTCCTCCAAAAGCGCAGGAAGTTACATTTTTTGCCGGAACCTCGACCCTACAGCGTAAGACGCCTGTTCTGGGGTCCCATCTCCCTACTGCATAGCCGCCCCAAAGCGCAATCCAGATCATCCCTTCAGCATCCAGGCTGCAGCCATCTGGTTTCCCCATATCCTCCGGAATGGTAATTGCATCATAAGGAGTAGATATCCGGCCAGTTTTATCGTCATAACTATAGGCCACAACCTTATGTACTGAGGTGTCGATGTAATACATCGTTTTTTTGTCATCCGACCAGGCGATCCCATTTGAGGTGGTTATACCTGTTTCCATCCTATGGATGGATAGATCTGCATCTATCCGGTACAGCGCCGCCGAACGTGATGCGCCCATAGTTCCCAGCCACAGCCGTCCCGAAGGATCGCACTTCCCGTCATTAAAACGATTGCCTGATGTGCGATTTTCAGGGTTTGACAACAGCCTGCGGAGCAGTCCGGTCAATTTTTCATAACTGTATACACCGTCTTTTAAGGCCAGTAATAGTGTATCATCTGTGCCGGGTATTACAGCACTTATTTTTTGTCCAAAATGTGCAGTCTGGTTAGTTGAGGTAAGCGGGTCAAACCAATGGAGCAGCTGCGCTTCGATGTCTACCCAGTAGAGCTCTTGTGTTTTATGGTTCCATATTGCGCCTTCTCCCAGCATTGAGCGGCTGTCTAGTAGTAGTTCTGCTTTAAGCACGATTGGCTGTTGGTGGTCGGACATGATTTCTCTGCTGCTCGTTTTATTATTTTTTAAAAGTACATAAATTATTTTGTTTACAAAAAAACTATATATTTGTATACATAGTTATGAAGGTAAAAGCAAGTATTATTGGTCTGATAGGGCTCTGCATTGGTTGGTTAGGTGTTGTTGCCCAGGTTCATCCTTATGTAGTTGGCGACAAATATGTGAAAAGGTTTATGGCAGCAGAAGGGCGGCCTAATGAAACTTCCCCCGGATCGCCTGATCTGGTATTTCAGCTTAAAGTTCCTGTTGCAGGTACTTATGAGTTGTCTACCTATGCGGTTCCTGCCTCCGGCCTGTCACCCGAAAAAGATGAGCAGGGGAATATTAAAACTGCTTACGTTAAAATCCAGATTGACGACCAGCGGCCTACCAGGAGAATACTATATGATATACATCAGGCTGCCAGCCAGGTTTCAGGTAAATTTGAACTCAATGGGGCTAATCAGCAGCTTAAATTATGGTTGCCAAAGGGGATAGAGCTGGTGCATGTAGAGTGGAAAAATTACAATGCTCCCGAAGTGCCTTTGGCGGCAAAAAACTATATCCCTAAAATTATCCCACCTGCGGTACATCCCCGGCTTTGGGTAACACCGCAAACATTGCCCATGGTTAAAGCGAGGCTTACTGAAGGTGAAAACAAGCCTGTATGGCAACAGCTTGCTGCTGTTGCGAAAACACCCTACCGCTTCGATTTTAATCCTGGAAAAGAGGTGTTTTACCAGGAGGAACTGGAAAAGGTGGTGCAGGTCAAGGCGTTTTATTACCTCATGACCGGAGATCGAAAGATCGGCAATGAAGCGGTTCGGCTTATGGTCAATTATATGTCTGTGCTGGAATTTGGAAATGTTAAATACGGAGATATAACCCGGGAGATTGGCCGGGCTATCTATACCGCCGCACTGGTGTACGACTGGTGTTATGGCCTGATCGATAAAAATGACAGAAAACGGCTGTATGACAAGATGCTGTACCAGGCCAGAGAGATGGAAATAGGTTGGCCCCCTTTTATGGATAGCATTGTTAATGGTCATGGAAATGAGGCGCAGATCAGCCGCGATCTCCTTTCGATGGCTATTGCCTTATATGAAGAAAACCCTGAGCTTTATAAGTATACAGCCTATACCATATTCGAACACCTGATTCCGATGCGGAAATTTGAGTACGAATCTTCCAGACATAACCAGGGTGTAGACTATGGTGCTTATCGTTTTGGCTGGGAGATGCATGCGGCCTGGTTGCTTTACCGCATGAGCGGGATGCCTGTTTTTGATGATAACCTAAAAAAACTACCTTACTACTGGTTATACATGCGTTTGCCGGATGGTTACATGTTGCGCGATGGTGATATGTTCAGCGCAAAATTTGGTGGGGCCAGGCCACTTTACTGGAAGCAGCCGCAAACCATGTTGTTGAGTTATGCTTACGCAAATGATCCGTTGATTAAGGGTGAATTTGAGCGTGAAGGTGGATTGCCTGATAATCCGGTGTTATTTTTACTGGTAAATGATCCGGCGCTCAAAGCCCGGCATGACCTGGGCAGTCTTCCGCTTACCAAAGATTTTGGGCCTGTGCTGGGCTCCATGGTAACGCGTACCGGCTGGAACAATACAGAAACAAGTAAGGATGTGGTTGCCGAGATCAAAGGTGGGGGCTATATTTTCGGGAACCACCAGCAGGCAGATGCAGGTGCATTGCAGATTTTTCATCATGGTGTGCAGGTTGGTGATATCGGACTTTACCTTTCCTACGGCTCTCCTTACGATTATAATTTTAACAAACGATCTGTTGCGCACAGCGTGATGTTGGCAATGGATCCTTCGGAACCCCTGCTTTTCCGTTCTAAAGTGCGGGATGGAGGGACCAGGTTTAATCAGCGCTTTCCGCTAACGCCGCAGGAAGTTATTGCTGATCCCTGGTTCAGTAATGGTCAGGTTTTGTCCGCTAATTTTGGCCCCTTACAACTCAAACCTTCTTTTAGCTATTTTAAGGCTGACCTGACGGCTGCTTATACAGCAAAAATGACAAAATATACCCGGGGCTTCTGCTTTTTGAACCTCGGTCTTGAAGATGTACCTGCGGTAATTATCCTGGCAGATCATATGACTACCGCAAAGCCTGAATTCCGGAAGTACTGGCAAATCAATACCCTCAATAAACCTGAGGTGTCGGAGCGTGAGATGGTGTTAAGTAACGAGCTGAAGGGGCTTAAGGGAAAAACCCATGTAACTATGCTTTTGCCTGCAGCCGCCGACCGGAATATGGAAGTATTGAGCGGGAGGGAGGCCAACAGTACTTTCGGTCAGTCGTTTGATCTGGTTTCACAAAAGCCGGAGGCCAATGCGCACCGGATACTGGTTTCGCCTAAAAAGCAGCAGGGGCAGGATGGGTTTCTGACTGTTTTTCAGATGGCAGAGGGTGATGCAAAGCCATTGCCCATAGGTTTTAAGGAAAGGCAGGGCTGCTGGCAGCTTGCGGTAGCCGACAGGGTCGTGTGCCTGTCTTCTGGAGGGGGGCTGCTTGAAAATACTTTTACTGTTGATGTGCCTGATGCAGGTATGTTTGAGGTGTTGCTGACGGATATGAAGCCCGGTTACTGGAATGTAAAAAGTTCCGATGGGAAAATGAATTTTAATTACGCTGTAATGTCGGGTAAAAATACCTTGTTTTTTAAAGCGGAGAAGGGAAGTTATGTAGTGGCGCCTGGTAGGCTGTATGGAATAGAAGATCTGAAGTAGGTCTGGTATTTTGTTTACAAAAAATATAAGTTAGTTTTATGAAGTGCCATTTTCAGGATTGAGGTGGCATTTTTTATTTCTGATTGTTTTTGTTAAAAAAATGATAATAAGTTTGATTTTCATTTTGTTGTATACAAAAAAATAATATATTTGTATACATACTAACAAATTCTTAAACCAAACCTATAAACCAACCGTTATGAAGACAAACTGACTACATCTTGTTCATCTATCCTTGTTCCTATTAATAAAACAGTGTTTACTATGCAAATCACATAGGTAATGAAATCAAAATTTTTTTGGCCATATGGCTTTATTAAATGTTGGAGAATAATGTGCTTCATTGCTGTGCTTTCTGCAGCAGAGGTTTTTCAGGCCAGCGCAAGTCTAACGCGCGGCACTTTGTTCTTTCAGCAGGATCCCGCTTCCCAGGAGGGCAAGGTTGTGGATTCTGAGGGTATCCCTTTGCCTGGGGTCGAGGTAAGGGTTGTGGGTTCTGCAGCGGTAGCTGTTACCAACGGCAGCGGTCAGTTTGCCATAAAAGCCAAACGGGGCGATCTGCTTAAATTCCATATGCTCGGCTATGTGGATATGGAAAAGGTTGCTGAACTTAAGTTTATAACAGTCACCCTGTCTTCTTCTTCCCAGAACCTCAATGAGCTGATTGTTGTAGGCTATGGTACGCAGAAAAAAGTGAACCTTACCGGCGCTGTGGCTTCTATAAAGGTAGATGACCAGCTGACGAGCCGCGCCTTGCCTAACGTATCTTCTGCGTTACAGGGGATGTTGCCGGGCTTGGCCGTAAATCAGACTTCTGGTATGGCGGGTAACAATAGTGCAACCCTGCTTATTCGTGGCTTAGGTACAGTAAATGATGCAAACCCGCTAATTGTGGTAGACGGGATGCCTGATGTCAATATCAACCGCATCAACATGAATGATGTAGAAAGTGTGTCGGTACTAAAAGATGCAGCGTCTGCAGCCGTGTATGGCTCGAGGGGTGCAAATGGCGTAATTCTTATCACAACAAAATCAGGTAAAGGCGCACAAGGAACAAAAATCAGTGCTTCTGCAAGTTCTACCATACAAAAGCCAACCAATGCCTTTGAATTTTTGCCGAATTATGCGAAGGCATTAACGGTTACGCAACGTGCGCAGGCTGTTGGTTCTGTGCCTGCATCTATTAACTTTAAGAACGGGACAATTGATGAGTGGTTTGCCAAGAGCATGATTGATCCGCTTCGTTATCCAAATACAGATTGGTGGGATATCATTACAAGAAACGGACAACTCAATAACTACAATGTATCGGCTACGGGAGGAAATGAAAAGTCAAACTTTTATCTTTCTGTAGGTGCGATGGATGAAAAGGGGATCCAGATCGAAAATGACTTTAAGCGGTACAATGCGCTTTTTAGCTATGATGCTAAAATCAAAAATAACATCAGTACGGGTGTCCGGTTTTCGGGTAACTGGTCTAATTACAGGTATAATTATGAAGAGGGTTTTACCGCTAACGGGAGCAGTGGACTGGATATTTTTACCGCTCCTGCAGGGGTAACCCCTTATGATCCGGTTACGGGATATTATGGGGGTGCAATGGCCTATGGTGAAAGTATACTGGCCAGCAATCCTTATGTCGACTATATCAACAGGAACAAAAATAATGTGGAACGGCAGGAGGCGATGGGGAACATCTATATTGAGTACAATCCGATTCCCGGACTTAAAGGACGTATTGACTACAACTTAAACTATGGTTCCCAGTTTACCTGGCGTGCGGATATCCCCTCTAAAGCTTATAATTTTCAATTGGGCCAGTTTAATAACCGCGCGTATGTTGGTGATAACGAACGGATCTATAATGCCGACAGAAATAACTATAAAACCCAGCTTACTGCAAAAGTTAATTACGATAAGGTAATAGCCAAAAACCATGAGTTTAACTTAATGGCAGCTTACAGTGAGGAATTCTGGAAAATCAGAAATCTGAGTGCCAACAGGGAGAACAGGTTTCACCCCCTGCTGCATGAACTGGATGCTGCCCTTGGTAGTGTGAACATTACCAATAACGGAAACTCGAGTACGGAGGGAATGCGTTCTTATATCGGGCGCTTGAATTATTCGGCATTTAATAAGTATCTGTTTGAGGTAAACTTCCGTGCCGATGGCTCGTCCCGTTTTATTAAGGGTGCTCAATACGGCTTTTTTCCTTCCGGTGCTATAGGCTGGCGTTTTACGGAAGAATCTTTTATCAAGCCATTTACCCAAAAAATTGGGCTTACCAATGGTAAATTCAGGGCCTCTTATGGTTCGTTGGGTAACAACAATGGAATTGGCTTATACGAGCAGCAGGAGGTTTTGACAAATACCAATTATGTAGCCAGTTCTTTGAATGGCTCTGTAGTCAACCAGGTTGCTGTTCCTGGATTTCAGAACAGAAAATTAATCAATACAAACCTAACCTGGGAAAAAACCACTATGTTTAACCTGGGGCTTGATATGGCATTTTTTGCGAACAGGTTAACCACAGAGTTCGATTATTATGACAGGTTGACAACGGGAATGATTCGGCCCGGAGATCTGTCGATCCTGCTTGCCGCGGCGCTTAGTCCGGCACCAAGAAGAAATCTTGGTGATCTGAGAAATCGGGGGATAGAGGCCAACATCACCTGGAAAGAAAACCGGGGGGGCTTTGGTTATATGTTGAACCTGAATGCAAGCTATAACAGGACCATCCTTGAAAAATGGCCTGAGTTCCTTAACCGGAGTGCTGTTTTTATCGATATGCCTTATCAATTTGTCTATGCTTATCAATCGTCCGGAATTGCCCAGAGCTGGGAAGATGTGTATAATGCACCGATACAGGGTGCGGCTCCGGGAGATATTTTGCTAAAAGATTTGAATGGGGATGGCAGGATTGACCACAACGATCAGGTGGCCTATCCAAATTTCCAGACACAGCGTCCGACTACAAATTTTGCTTTAAGGGGCAATGTAACCTGGAAAGGTTTTGATCTTGGTTTTATGTTGCAGGGGGCCACAGGGCGTAAAGATTACTATAACAACAACATGACCAATAC